>CAUHLX010000036.1 GCA_959606705.1 uncultured Bacillota bacterium
CCTTTTCTGTTCTTTTCCCATAAGAATAAACCCTCCATCAAGTGGAGGGTCAAGGGTCATTCTTTTTTTCTCGTATGGGAACCTGAAGCTCCGTCACAAATTTGCTCTGATCATTGGCGATCCCGGAGTCGATCAGCGTAACCTCGACGGAATCCCCGCCCAGCTCGAGGCCGCCGGCCTGCAGGTCATCCAGAAGCTTTTCGTAATAGACGCCGGATTTCTCATGGGTTCCGGAAAAACGGACGGTGAGATAGTCGCTCTCCTCCAAATACTGAGGCTCTCCTCTAAAATGATCGCCCTCCTCCACAAATACGAAGATCCCCGAAAAGTTATGAAACCGCCTGGATCGTAGATTTTCCTCGGACACGGAGACCCCTACCTTGCCCAGAAACATGGAGGAATCCAGTTCGTTTTGCCGTTCCAGCTCCCGAATGGGATATTCGAGATCGTTTCCCACCGGGATTTCCTGGCGGAGAAAGGCTACCTTGCGGCGCCGGAAATGAATGCGGTCGATTCGGTCGAAGGTGGTCTCCATCGCGTCCCGGATCTGATTCAGACGGCTTTTGAGCTTCAAGTCGATGCGCCGCAGCTCCTCCATCCGGCTTTGAGTCCGCTCCTGCTGCTGGCGAAGAAGCTCTACCAAGGTGTCCACGTCCCGGCTCTCGAAAAACTGGGCGATTCGCTCCAGGGGCATATCCAGCGCTCTCAGATACTTGATCGTATTCAACCGTTCAAACTGCCTTGTGGAGTAAAAGCGGTACCCCGTGTCCGCGTCCGTCCGTTCCGGCTTCAGCAGACCGATCTGATCGTAATACCGGAGGGTCCGAATATTCAAATCATACAGCTTCGCCACCTCGCCGATGGAGAACAGCCCTTCATTCCACTTCAACACCTCACCTCCAATTTGCTGCCGCCCCGGCTCTTTTTCACAACGATCTGTCGATCGATCCGTTCCTTCAATTCACTGACATGGGAAATCACCCCCACCATCCGCTTGCCCGAAGCAAGTCCCTGAAGTGTCCGCAGGGCCTGTTCCAGCGTCTCCGAATCCAGCGAGCCAAAGCCCTCGTCAATAAACAGCGCGTCGATTTCCACACCCCCCGCATGCCTCTGCACCACGTCCGAAAGTCCCAGTGCCAGGGCCAAGGAAGCTTGGAACGATTCTCCGCCGGAAAGAGACCTCACATCTCTCAGCCGTCCGCTATAATGGTCCATCACATCCAGCTCCAGACCCGTTTGAGAACGCAGGTCCGACGCGTTCCTTCTGCGGAACAGCTCAAAGCGTCCTCCCGTCATCTTCCGCAGGCGCTGGTTGGCCTCCGCCAGAATTCGATTGAAATACGCCCCCTGAACGAATTGTTCGAAGGCCAGCTTCTGACGCCCCGGCAGTTCCCCGCCTGCGGTCTTGGACAGTTGGCTCACCAGCAGATACTCCCGACGATCCGCTTCCATTGCCGCAAGCTCCGCGGTGATGGCCGCTTCCCCGGGCTCGTTGACACCCAAGCGCAGAGCCAGAGCTTCCAACTGGCCTTCCCGCTCCGCTTTTTCGGCCTCCAGCTTCCCCTTGTCTGCTTCCAGCCCCTCCGAATCCGGCCGTTCTTCGGCCGTGGTCAATTCCCTGAGTCGCCGCCACTCCTGGTCAACGCGTTTCACTTGATCCCGATATTCCTCCAAGCTAGCCTGCTCTTTTTCGATTTCTTCCTCCGGCTTCAAGGCCGACCGATAATCTTCCTCACTGGCAAACCCGTTGTCCGCCAAGGCTCGCTCGTAAGCTTCCGCGGCCCTTTTCCGCCGCGCTTCCCCTTCCGTCAGCCGTTCTCTCAGTTCGCCGGACAACGCTTCGTCGGACTTGAGCGCGCCCAGCAGCCGGCGGTACTCCTCTTCCGCGGCTTCCAGCGCCTTTTTCATTCGTTCCAGCGCTTGAGCCGCTTCCTTCCCCGCCTTTTCCGCCTGTCCGCGGGCCGGATATTCGAGGGATTGACGCAGCGCCGAAAGCTCGCCCCGCAATCCCGCCGTTTCCGAATCCAGCGCCGCATTTCGCCGCTCCTGCTCCCCCACGGCCCGTTCTGCCGCCTCCAGCTGCTGTTCCAGTTCCTTTCGCTCTTTCAACCGGGATGCCTTGATAGCGACGCCCTCCTCACACTCCTTTTTTCGAGCTTCCCGAAGCTTCCGCGATTCCTTCAACTCTTCGCTTTCTTGCCGCAGGCGAAAAGCAAGCGCTTCCTTTGATTCCTCAGGCGAAGAAAACACCTCCGCCGCCAGCGTCCGCCAATGCGCGTCCTCCGCTTTCCGCTCTGCGTTTTTCGCCGCGGTCAGACCGCTGGCCGCTTCCATTTCATCCCGCCGCCGCTCACGCTCCGACTTGCATTTCCGCAATTCTTCCTCTCCCGGCGCTTCCGCCGCCGGCTGAGCCTTGTGTGGATGCTCCGTGGAGCCGCAGACGGGACAAGGCTGTCCCTCCGATAAATCCCGGGCTAGGATTCCCGCCTGCTCCCTGAAAAAAGCCCGCTCCATTTGCGAAGCACGTTCATCCGCCTGCTCAAAGGCCTTTTCCGCCGATAAAAAGGTCTTTTTCAGCTCCGTCGCTTCCTTCTCCAGACTCTCCGCCCGCTCCAACGCCTTTGAAAGCCGCCGCAGCTGTCCTTCCCGCGCATCCGTCCGCGCAAGCTCTGACAGACACCGCTCCAGCTCCTGCTCCACCTCCCCAAGGCATTCCAGCTCCCGTTCGAGCTTCTCTCTTCCCGCTTTCCGTTCCGCCAGACGCCGTCTCTGAGTTTCGGTCTCCGTCCGCCAATCCGCCAGCCGCCGCTCCGCTTCCTCGTTCTCCTTTTCGAGATGCTCCAGACGGTCATACTGCGGCAGGCTTTGCTCCAGCTGCCCGATTCGCGCCGCCAGCCGCTCCCGTTCCGATTCCTTCTCCCGTTCCGCCAGACGCCGTTTCGCCGCCGTCTCCAGCGCGCATCTCAGTTCCTCCTCTTCCTTCCGCAAACGTTCCAGACGTTCCGTCAATTCCTGCTCCGCCGCTGCGGCTTCTCCGTAGGCCTGCTCCGCGGGCCTCACCTTGTTCATCGCCCGCCGGGCGTTCCCCAGCCGCTCTTCCAGCTCCGCGAATTTCACCGAACGCGCCGCCAGCTCCCCGCGCTCCTTCTCCGCCTTTTCCAAATCTGCAAAGGTCTTATCTAGCTGCTGTGCCCGAGTGATGGCCGCCACCTGCCGGCGGATCTGTTCTTCCAAACCATCCACCTGATGCTTCAACGCTTCTCTGCGGTCTCGATCTTCCCCGTTCCGAACCTTTAACCGTTCCAAAACCAGATCCGCCGTGTGAATTCCAGCCTCCGTTATGGCCTGTGCCAGTTCCTCTCCCGCAGCTCCTTCCCCGCAGACAAGCCCGCGAATCAGTCGAAGGATTCCCGCCTCCGTGTCCTCGCATTTCCTCCGCGCCTCCTTTTCCATCTCCTTGAGCCGCGTTTGAACCTCCGAAAATAACTCCGTGCGGAACACTCGCCGAAAAATTTCTCCCCTGGTTTTGCTGTCCGCCAGCAGAAGTTCCCGAAATTCACCTTGGGCGATCATGGAAATTTGTTTAAACTGTTTATAATTGATTCCCAGCAGGTCCACCAGAGCTTCGTTCACCTCCCGATAACCGCTGAGAATCGTGCCGTCCGGCAGAGTCAGTTCCGCGTCCGGACTTTCGGTGGTCCTTCCCGCGCCATTCTTTTTCGGGCGTTCGTATCTGGGATTTCGACGGACTCGATACTCCTTGCTCCGATGGACAAATTCCAGCTCCACGAAGGTTTTTCGATCCGCCGGAGCAAAATCACTCCGAAGCGTGTCCACCCCGCGGACGGAACCGCTGGCCTCTCCGTAAAGCGCAAAGGCAATGGCGTCAAACAAGGTGGTCTTTCCCGCTCCCGTATCCCCGGTAATGAGAAACAGCCCCTGATCTCCCAGCTTTTCAAAGGAGAGAGAAATCTGCTCCGCGTAAGGTCCGAACGCGCTCACGGTCAATCGCAGCGGCTTCATGACGCACCTCCTTCCCAGCCGTTCAGCACGGCTTCCATCCGCTTTCGTTCCTCCGGGCTCATCTCTCGGTCATTCTGCAGCTGGTAAAACTGTTCGAAAAGCTCCAGCGGACTCCTTTCTTCCGGCGCGGACACCGTCGAAGCGTCCCGGTCCAGCTCCGCTCCCGCCGCGCCGCTCCGGGCAAAGTCCAAAGCCATCAGGTTGGGATAAACGGACCGCAGCTGTCCCACCGCGTCATAAACCTCTCCCTGGTCCGTGAGCGTGGCGTGCACGTAGTCCTCCGAGGCTTGTCCCTGCTCTCTGCCGATTTTCAGCAGCTCCGAAAGAGGCCCCCGGATTTCCCGAAGCTCTCGAAGGGGAGTCAGAGGAATCAATTCCAGCTCCACCTGTCCCTTTTCCCTCAATTCCACCAGCGTCACCGATTTTTTCTGTCGGGCCTCCGAAAAAGAATATTTCAATGGAGAACCGGCATAACGCACGGTATCCCGGCCAATCCGCTGGGGCCCGTGCAGATGGCCCAGCGCCACGTAATCAAAGCCCTCAAACAGAGAGTAATCCACCTGATCCACCCCGCCCAGGGCAATGACTTCCGAATCGGAACGCTCCGGCTGTCTGCCTGCGGCCGTCACGAATTGATGGGCCACCAAAATATTCCGCTGACTTGGATCGACCTCCGCCGACGCCAGCGCCTCCCGCACCGCGTCCTCATAAGTTTCCACCGGCCGCTCCGAGAAGGGCCGGACCGCGGCCGGCTTCAAAAATGGCAGCAGATACAGATTGACCTGTCCCCATGGATCTTCCAGGATTTCCTTTCGCACTGCGCCTTCGAACGCTCCGGCGATGTGCAGTCCTTCCTTTCTGAGAATCCGGTTCCCAAAGCCCAGCCGCTCGGGAGAATCGTGGTTTCCGCTGATGACGAACACCGCCCGTCCGCCCTTGATCAGCTTGGTGAAAAACTCGTCTAAAAGCTCTACCGCTTCCGCGGAGGGCTGAGGCTTATCGTAGACATCCCCCGCGATCAGCACGCCCTCCGGCTGGCGGCGATCCGCCAGCTCCAAAATCTGATCGAGGATGTGCCTCTGGTCCTCGATCAGGTTAAACTCATTGACCCGCTTGCCTACGTGCAGATCTCCAATGTGCATGAATTTCATATTGACCCCTTCCTTCGATGTTCAAATTGTAACACGAATGCTCAGGGCTCACAAGGTTCACAAGGTACGCAAGGCACACAGCGGCAAAAGCTGCCGCTGGCCGGCAGCACGTCGGGCGGCACAGGCTTCGCTCTTTTCCACTGAGCGTATAGGCGGATTTCTTCGGTGACCGGACCGATGACCGCCCCCGGTTGATAGGTCTCTCCCGTTCCGTCGCGCTCCGTGTTCCAGCCGATAAATCGATCGCCCGTTCGGGTGGGAACACTCTGGGAAAGGACCGCCAGCGTGCCCGCCTCCGCTTCTTGAGGAAAGGGAACCCAATGTGCCTCCGGTCCGCCCTCGTCGTTTCCGTAATAGATGATCCGAAAAACGATCCTTTCCCATCTGGCGTACAAAACCCGATTTCCCGTGCTCCCTCGAGGAATCGAGGTCACTTGATTTCCTCCCGCGGGCGCATCGAACCAGCCGATGAATCGCTCACCAGCTAACGGTTGAGGATCCGTTAATCGGATTTCCGGCGTCAGCACGGTGTACGACGTGGGATTCGAATGCCCGGCTCCCATTAAATTTTCATAGCGGATGGAATACACCTCCGGCGCCAGCAGCACTTGCGTGTGATCCTCGCTCAAACGAATTTCCCAGCCGATAAAATCATTGGGCGGCTTGCGGAACCCGTCCGCGTCCGTTTGTGTCAGCAGCGGATCGAATTCCGTCCCTTCTCCTACCACGATGGGAATTCCTTCCTCATTAGGCTTTACATAATCGGAATGGTCCAGTTGAATGACCGAGCCTTCCGTCAGCGGTCCCCGCAGAAACACCACGGAGTTTCGGTCCGAAAGGTAGACTCCGTTGCTCAACTCCCGCAGCCCTTCCATATATAACAGTCCGCTGTTGTAGATTCCGGGAGCGTAGGCGGAAGCCTGATTTCCCGAAAGCTGTCCCGGGCCGAAAAGAAAGGTCCGGGACTGGAAATCGTTGAATATCCCGCCTCCTGCCCGAGCCGTATTGCCGGTAATCAGGTAATCGGTCAAAGCGGTTTCCAGCCGGCCGGTTCTGGAGGTGAAGCGAAGACCGCCGCCTTCCGCCGAGGCGTAATTTCCCCTGACCTCCACGCCGGACAGTTCCAAAACACTGTCCGCGGCCGCGGAGGTGTTTGCGAAGTAAAGACCCCCGCCGTTGCCCCGGGAGAGGTTATCCGAAAGATCGACGGCGAAAAAACGCAGCAGACCGCCTCCCGCGGTTCCCATGAGAATTCCCCCGCCGTTGCCGTCCGCCCGGTTTTCCGAAAGACTGCTGTTCCTTCCGTCAAAGGAAAATTTTCCGGGGCCGGCGTGAAACGCCAAGCCGCCGCCTTCCGCCGAGGCCTGATTCTCTCTCACCGAGGTGTCCTCCATGGTCAAAGACACGGACCGCTCTCCGAAGGTGTTTTGGAGCCAGATTCCTCCGCCCGAGCCGGCGCTCCCGTTTACCGCTCGATTCCGCAGAACACTGGCCCCGGAGAATAAAGCGGAACCGCCCACAGCGGTGAGCAGATAGACTCCTCCGCCGGTCCCTCCCACGTTGTCTGCCAGACTGCCGCCGTTCATCTCAAATCGAATGCCCGGGGAATCGGAATCCCCGGTCGAAATTCCCCGCACGTACAGCCCGCCGCCGTTGCCGGAAGCTGTGTTATTTTCCACAAGGCCCGCTGTTTCAAAGACCTCCCCCTCATTGGCCCCATAGAAATAGACGCCTCCTCCGTGAGTCGCCTGATTGTGTTCCACCCGGACTCCCGGTCCGATGATCAGCGCGGACCCCGGGCTCCCCCCATCGCGAAACCCGCTGAAATTGATTCCGCCGCCCGCGCCGTCCGCCGTATTGCCCGAAATTCGAGGAGCCCCCGGCCATCTCCGAACGCCCGCCACCCCCCGAAGGTAGGAACGAAAGTAAATTCCCCCTCCGTTGGCCGCGTGATTGGACTGGAAAGCCGGTTCTCCGGACAGGGTAATTCGGTCGTCGTTGCTGCGCAGAGCCACCATCAGACCTCCGCCGCTGGTCCGGGATTCACAGCCTACGATGCGAACATTTCCGCTCATTACCAGCTCGTTGGAATAGCTCTCGCTTCCCGACACGTAAATACCGCCGCCTTCCTGATAGGAGCTGTTGTTTTGAAGCGTCACGTCATCCCCTGCGTCAAGCGTTCCCCCCGCCACGATGACCAGCGAGCGGTTGTCGCCGTTTACATCGTATCGACCCGCCATCCGACCGTCCAGAGTGATATTTCTCAACTTGAGACGCCCGCCATTCTGTACGCGAAACAGACTCCAGCGAAAGCCCGCTGTCTTGCTCAAAATAGAATGCTCCGTGGGCAGACTGCGGAGCTCCACGGTGTAGCTGATGAGGAGCTGAGTGGTCACCTCGATATCCGCCGTTATTTCAATCAAGGGTTGCCGCTGATTCAAAGCCTCCAGCAGCTCTGCTAAATTGGCCGCTTGTGCCATTTGTTTTCACCTGCTTTTTTATTTCGTCTTTCGGATCATTCTATGAAAAACTCCGGCGGAAGGTTCTGTCCTCCGCCGGAGCAGGTTTTCTCACAACAGCGTCATTCCGCTTCTCTCAGCCGTTCCACAATGGAATGCTTTGAAACCACCTGATAGGCAATGAGAGGCAGAACCGCTCCCAGGATCAGGAAGATCGGCGTAACCGCCACCACCGGCAGGATCGTAAACCGGCTGGTAAAGAACCAGAACATGCTGTTCATCACACTGCCCAGCGCCGGTCCTCCCAACAGGCTCAGAATCAGTGAGAGGCCGATGGCCATCGCGGTGTAAAGCACGCCTTCCCACACCAGCATGGTCTTGAGCTGCTTCCCGGTCATTCCGATGGACTGCAGTACCGCAAACTCCCTTTTTCGAGCCATGATGGAGGTCAATACGGCATTGAGGAAATTCAGTACGCCCACCAAGCCGATGATAAAGCTCAGAGCGCCTCCCAGCATCAGGAACATTCTTCGAAAGCCTTCGAATTCGTCCACATAGGACTGCTTGGATTCGTAATCCAGCAAAGGGTTCGTATTTTCCGTGTAATCCCTTAGGAACATATCCATGGAATCCAGCTTCTCGTCCTCCACGTCAAATAGGAAGTTTAAAATCGTCGAGGTTCCGCTGTCCTTTTGGAAGGTTTCCGCGTTGAGAACAAACTGATCCCCCGCGAAGTAACGGTAGCTCATGGAAGTGCGCATGGTGACGCAGGCTGCCACGGTGTAAACCTCATCCCGGTACTCGTTCTGGTCCACATAGCGTATGGTGACTTGATCGCCCACCTTGGCCCAATTGCTGTCCATCTCCGGCCGATCATAATCGTCGGTAAAATAGACTGCCGCGATCGCCTTTTGACCGGGATCGTACAAGGGGGCCAAATCACCGCTGATCACCTTCAGCTGGTCCAGGGCGAAGTCCTCCATGCCGTATAAGTCTACGCGGTCGCTGACCCGGCCGTCTGCGGTCCGATCCGCCGAGTTCAACTCGGATTCCATCCGTTCCGCGTCATACCAGCCGCCGTACACTGCCCGGTACCGTTCCTCCGCAACAAACTGCCGGGCGGCTCCCACATCTCCGTAAATCCGCGCCGATTGGGTGATTCCTTCCCGCGCCTCGACGTCCTCAATGGCCGCTTCGGGCACGGCCTGTTCCTCGTTGAAAAAACCATTTCCGGACTGAAAATACTTGGCGTCCCCCATGACAAAGTCCGTCACCACAAAGCTGCGCAGGTATTTGTCCATATCAAATCCGCTGGTGAACATGCAGGTCATCTGCAGCAGAACCACGGCCAGCGACAGGGACAGCACCACCAGAACGGTTTTCTTCTTGTTTCGTCCCAGATTGGCCAGTGCCATGCGATGGATCCGGCTTCCGCCACGGCTTTTTTTCAACAGCCTCCTTCCGCCGCTTCCCTCCGTATAGCGCACCGCCTCCACCGGCGAAACCTTTCCGGCGATCCGGCCCGGCTTCCGGCAGGAAATCAGTACGGTTACCAGGGAAAAGGCTGTCGCCCCCAAGAAAATCAGTGGGTTTACGGTGATATGGGTAACGGTGTAGGAAAGCGTGGACATGATGACCGGCGTCAGCACGTTCCCGCAGAGATAACCGGTCACCAGCCCGATGGGAATTCCCCATACGGACAGCCACAGCGCCTGACTGCGCACCATGCGGCGAATCTGCCGGGGGGTGGTGCCAATGGTCTTGAGCAGGCCATAAAATCGGATGTCGTTGGCTACCGAAATCTGAAAAATGTTATATATGATCAAATACCCCGTAAATGCGATCAGAATCAAAAGCACTCCCATGGCCATCAAAGTGGTGGGGTCCATATTCTGGGACAGCTGTGCTCCCACATAGGCCCAGTTGACCCCAATGGCGATAAAGTTTTCCCCCTGTTGGTCGTCGGTCTGATAGCCGTGGCGATCCAGAATCGTTTTGAAATCTTCTTTGATATGACGGGTACTCTCCAGGTAGACATTAAGAGTCCAGGTTCCCGTGGAATCGTTTTCTCCCCTCCGTTGATATTCGGACAAAACTTCATCCGCGTAGGATCTGGGCACCAGAACCATGCTGGCCGCGGACGCCGAGTCGTATTCCCACCAGCCGGAGAGGGTGAAGGTGTCCTGCCGCTTCACCGGATCGCCGGTGAGGCTTCCCAGCTCATAGGACAGCGTGATTTTCGCCCCCACCTTTGGCTCCACCCCCAATAGCTTCAAGACCCGGGTGTCACAGGCCATCTGGTCCGTCCCTTCCTTCGGCAGGGAGCCTTCCTCCGGAGTACAGAAGGAGCCTTCGGCGCAGGCCTCGTCCATATAGCTGACTTCCACATGAGCTTTGTTGAAGGGCGGGTCCGTGGGCATTCCCAGCATCAAACGAGACGCCGCCCGAGCCACCAGCGGGTCCGAAGCCAATTCGTTCCGCTGTTCTTCGGAAAGCTCTTTAAAGCTCCCGTGCATGTCGCCGCCCACCTGCCGGAAGGTCTCCTGCTGAAAGGAATTGACCACCGTGCCGGCAATGGTGAACAGGGAGGTAAACAGCACCGTGGTCAGCGCGATGGCCACGATGGCAATGATATTTCTGGTGCGGTTGGCCCGAAGACTCCTCCGGGATAACAGGCGAATGCATTTTCGATTGTCGACTTTGATCATTCCCCTCACCTCTCTACGATTCTTCCGTCCTCGATGCGGACAATGGTGTCAGCCAGCTGTGCGATTTCTTCATTGTGAGTGATCATGACGATGGTCTGTCCGAATTTCCGGCTGGTGACCTTGAGCAGACCCAGCACGTCCTGACTGGTCTTGGAATCCAGATTTCCCGTAGGCTCGTCCGCCAGAATGATCGCCGGCTTAGTGGCCAAGGCCCGGGCGATGGCCACTCTCTGCTGCTGTCCTCCGGAGAGGTTTGAGGGCAGATTTTGCAGCTTGCGTTCCAGGCCCAGCGTCTCCAAGATCTGATTGACGTAAGCCTCGTCCGGCTCTCCTCCGTCCAGCTGAATGGGCAGGACGATGTTCTCATAGACGTTCAGCACCGGCACCAAATTGTAATTTTGAAAGACGAAACCGATTTTACGGCGGCGGAAGATGGTCAGTTCCTCATCCTTCAGTGAAAAAATATCTCGTCCGTCTACGGAAACCGTTCCGGAAGTCGGCCGGTCCAGGCCCCCCAGCATATGAAGCAGGGTGGATTTCCCACTGCCCGAGGTTCCTACCACAGCGACGAAGGTTCCTTTTTCCACACGCAGATTCACTCCGTCCAGGGCGTGGACCGCGGTATCTCCGGAGCCGTAAATCTTCTTTAAATCACAAGTTTCCAGTATGTTCATTTCCTTCCCTCCATAAAAAAAGTTCGTATCAAAGCTCTATGATACGAACGATATCACAATAATCTTTCCGGAATCTTTCTCACAGCGAAAACAATCTAACGGTTTTGAAAGATTTCCTCCTCCCTGGGTAAAAACACGGAAAAAACAGCGCCTCTTCCCGGCTTGGAAGAAACCTTGACATATCCGCCCTGCGAAGCGACAATCTGCCTTGTCAAATGCAGTCCGATGCCCACACCCTCCGTCTCACTGATCTCAGGGGAACGATAAAACCGTCCGAAGATCTTCGCCTGCTCCCCTTCTGAAATTCCCGGTCCCGTATCCGCCACATCGATTCGGCAGAACAGCTCATATCGCATCACCTCAATGGAAACCGACCCTCCGGGCGGGGTGTATTTCACCCCATTGTCCACCAGATTGTAAATCGCCTCCGCGGTCCACTTCGGATCGCAGAGCGCGCAGAAGCCTTCGGCACCGCCTTCCGAGACCGAAGCCCCCATCCTCAGCACCACAGCCTTGGTCTCGGCTTTGGGAAGAATCTGCGCAAGCACCCCTTTCAGCAGAGGCACCAGCTCCGTGTTTTTGGGATGGAGCGTCAAAATTCCCGTTTCCAGCCGTGAAAGCTTGACCAGAGAATCGATGAGAAAGCTGAGCTTTTCCGCCTGGCTGTTCAAGGCTAATACACAGTCCCGGCAGTCCTCCGGCAGCTCCCGTTCCGCCAGCAGCTCGGAGTAAAGCAGCAGATTGGCGATGGGCGTCTTCGTCTGGTGGGAGATATCCCCGATCAATTCCTTGATCTTTTCTTTCTCCGCCCGAAAATTCCGATTGGACAGGGTGGAAGCCGAAAGATAATCCACCATTTTCGCTTCTACGGAGGATAACAGGCTTTCGTCAAACCCGTTCTCTTCAAAATCTCCCTGCGCGGCGCGATCGATCATCCTGCTGACGGATCGTAAAACCCGGCGGGTCTGACGATGTTCCGCCCAAATTGCTCCCGCCGCAAGCAGCACTGCTAAGATCACCAGGATCCAGGGAAAAAAACTCGCTTGATTCATATCCTTTCACCGCCCGATCATTTCACGGCCCAGGTATAGCCCACGCCGTATACTGTCTTGATGTATTGGGGCTTGGCCGGCGTATCCTCCAGCTTGTCCCGCAGCCGTTTCACCGTCACCGATAGCGCGTTCTCGTCCACGTATTCCGCCCCGTCGGTCCAGACGCGATCCACCAAGGCTGATCGGGATAACGTCTGACCTCGATTGTTCACCAAAAAACGCAGCAATCTTTGTTCCGTCTTGCTCAACTCGAGGGGTTCGCCGCGCTTGGTAAACTCCATCTGTTCAAAATCGAAAGTAAATTCTCCCAGAACTTGCTTTGACGCCGCCGCGGTCCGTGTCCTGCGCAGCTGGGTGTTGATCCGCGCCCGCAGCACGGCCAGACTAAAGGGCTTGGTGATGTAATCGTCCGCGCCCAGCTCCAGTCCCGCCACCACGTCGGTTTCCATATCGTTGTCGGTAAGCAGGATCACCGGCGTGTCGGAACGCTCCCGCAGCTCTTTCAGAAAATCCAGCCCGTTTCCGTCCGGCAGATTCACATCCAGCACCAGAAGGTCGAACGGCGCCTCTTGGAATCGAGCCCGGGCGTCCGCCAGGCTGCAGCACTGGGTGATCACCGTCTCCTCCGCCCGAAGCGCAAGTCGTATTCCGTCACTCAGAGCCCGGTCGTCCTCGATCAGCAGAATATTCTTTACGGCTTTCCGTTTCATCGTTTCCCCTTCGCCTCCGCCCCCGTCAACTCTCGAAGCAAGCTCCGGCAGCCTTCCTCCACATCCTCCCAGGTCCGTTTAAAATCTCTGGTGTACCAGGGGTCCGCCACGTCTCCCGGACGATCCGTATGATCCAGGAGAAGCGAAAGCTTTCCGGCAGGATCGCCGCCGCAGATCCTTCGCATATTCCGCAGGTTTTCGCCATCCATTCCGATCAGCAAATCGTACTGCTCGTAATCGGTCCTCCGCAGCTGGCGGGCCGTCTTTCCGGCACAGCCGATGCCGTGGTCGGCCAGCTCCTTTTTTGCCGGCGGATAAACCGGATTGCCGATTTCCTCCGTACTGGTGGCCGCCGAAGCGATCTCAAAGCAGTCCTCCAGCCCGGCTTTCTTTACCAGATCCTTCATCACAAACTCCGCCATGGGACTGCGGCAGATGTTGCCGTGGCAAACCATAAGTACTCGTATCATATAAAAACTCCTTTCGAAAGGCAAAAAATTGTAAATTCCTAAAATATGACATCCAAAAGCAGATTTCCGGTTGGATAAACCGCATTCATTGCGTTTATCATTCGTTCTTCATTCAAATCTTTCAGATGATATCCATAACATCTTACGAAATCTGCGATTGCTATTTGTGTCACAAGATTATAATATCAAATGCGCTTCTCCATTCATATGAATAAAGATATATCATCATATGAACTTCTGACATTTCTTTATCATCCAGTTCCAGTCGTTCAATGATTTTTAGAAATGACTCACTACCAATCAGTTATCCAAACTATCCTCATTCAGTAAGAAATCATAAACACTCATAACCAGCATTCCATCGTCATTGTAATACGGCGCAGGTGCATCTTTCGT
>CAUHLX010000037.1 GCA_959606705.1 uncultured Bacillota bacterium
AATTTTATTTTATAGTAAATATCTGCTAAACTCAAGAAGAAGGTTACGAATGAACCAATTTGGTCAAAATAGATGAATGAAAAGGAGATTTTTATTATGGCTGAAAATGTAAAACGGCTGCTGCCGGGAATCCTGCTCTGCTTTCTCATCGCCGTACCGTCCTGGTATCTCGGTACGGCCTTCCCCATCATCGGCGGTCCGGTGTTTGGAATCCTCATCGGAATGCTGATTGCCTTCCTGCCCAGAAAACCGATGTTCGACGGTGGAATCAAGTACACTTCGAAAAAACTTCTGCAATATTCCATCATCCTGTTAGGCTTTGAAATGAACCTGTTCAACGTCATCCGCGTAGGAGGCCAATCCTTGATGGTCATGCTGTTCACCCTGACCGCCTCCTTCCTCACCGCCTACTTTTTAGGAAAAGCCATGCACCTGCCCGGCGATACCACCACTCTGATCGGCGTGGGCACCTGCATCTGCGGCGGCTCCGCCATCGCCGCCACCGCGCCGGTGATCCGCGCCTCCGACGAGGACGTGGCTCAGGCGATTTCCACCATCTTCTTATTCAATATCGTCGCCGTTTTCCTGTTCCCCTTCCTGGGACACATGATGGGCATGAGCGACATCGGCTTCGGAATGTGGGCGGGAACCGCCATCAACGACACTTCTTCCGTCGTCGCCGCCGGCGTTTCCTGGAGCAGCTCCGCGGGGAACAACACCGCCCTGGCCTTTGCGACCATCGTCAAACTGACCCGTACTCTGATGATCGTTCCCATCACTCTGGTTCTGGCCGTTTATACCACGAAAAAAGCGGCCCAAAAGCGGACCGCGGCACAGCTGCTGAAAGAATCCCACGAAGCCGTCGTTGCCAAACGCGCTCTGGAAGCCATCGAGGACATGGACGAAACCGAAGCGCTGGTGGAGGAAACCATTCTGGAAGAAGAGGACGTCTCCAATTACAGCATCGTAAAAATCTTCCCCTGGTTCGTACTGGGCTTTGTCGCGGCCGCCATCCTCAACACCTTTGCGGGAATTCCCGCCGGCGTCTCCGACGGACTGGTCACCTTAGGCAAATTCGTCATCGTCATGGCCATGACAGCCATCGGACTGAACACCGACCTGAAAAAGCTGATCACCAACGGTGCCAAGCCCATCGGACTGGGCCTGTGCTGCTGGTTTATGGTGGCCTCCGTTTCCCTGATCGTCCAGCATTTCATGGGGCTGCTTTAAAGTTAGACGTCTTGACTGCTTTCAGAACAGTATTCGAGAGCGGTTAAGGCATAGGTCACCAGTCCCTCCGCAAGCTGTCCCAGCTCGATGAACTCTTCCTTGGAGTGGCAGAGCTCGATATACCCCGGTCCGTAAACCACCGTAGGCAGCTTTCCGTATCCGGACAGCAGACCTCCGTCCGTCCAGGCCGGAAAGGAGGAAATCTCCGCCTCCCGCTCCAACGTCTCGCTCAAGCGCCGGTGAACCAATTCCACGAAGGGATGGTCTGCCGGCGTTTCCATAGGCAGGTGCACATATCCGCTTTTCATGACGCTTACGTCACAGACGGACATCTCACAGCGAAAGCTCTCGTCCTCCGCCCCCAGCCGATCTAAAATTTCCTGAAGCTCCCGTTCCACTTCTTCATAGCATTCCTCGGGAAGAAACCGGCGGTCCAGCTCCACCACGCACTCCCCCGCCACGGTGGACAGCTGAGTGCCGCCGCGGATCACGCCGATATTCAGGGTAGCGCTTCCCAAAAGCGGATGGTTCCTTGCCGCCAGCTTCGGAATCAATTCCCGCTCAACCACCGAAATGAATTTCACCGCCTTCGATATGGCATTGATTCCCTCCGCCTGATGGCCGCCGTGAACCGTTCTGCCGATAAAACGAAACTGATACCACTCCAACCCCCGATGGCCGATGCAAAGCTGTGAGCTGGTGGGTTCCCCCACGATGGCCGCGTCCGCCCGAAGAGGCGAAGCCTCGGCTCTCATCTGTTCCAGAAGCCGAATGGTGCCGAAGCTTCGGCATTCTTCATCGATCACTCCCGCGAAGATCAGATTCCCCTTCGGAGAAACCTTCAGGCGCCGAAGCGCTATGAGGGCCGCCGCCATGGCGGCCACCGGTCCTTTCATATCCGAGGTTCCCCGTCCGTAAAGCTTTTGACCCTCCAGCCGGGGAGTCAACGCGTCCTCCATGTCATAAGGAGGAACGGTATCGAGGTGGCCGTTGAGCAGGAGGCTTTTTCCGCCGCCCGTTCCTCGAAGGATGGCGTAGACGTTGCGGCGACCCGGCGCCGCTTCTTCCGTCCAAGCCTCGATGCCCTCCCGGCAGAAGGTCTCCTTCAAAAACTCCGCCGCCGCGGTTTCCTGCCCCTCGATTCCCGGATAGGACGGAATCCGAATCAGCGCCTCGGTCAGCTCCAAAAGCTCCTCCGGTCTCACCGCTCCCATGATTTCTTCTCTGCCGATGGGATTCCGTTCTTTGTTTCTCATTGTTCGCCATCCTCTCCGCCGGGCGCCGCCAGCATTCTCCCTACTCGAAAGGGCTCGATTCCCGGAAGCTCCCATTCCAGCTGACGATTCCGATCGTCCCCCGCGTTCCCTTCCTTTGCCTCAATTAGATTGAATACCGTCTGTGCCAAAGCCTCGTCCTCGGTCATTCCCGGCTTTCCCTCGTCTTTGGGATAGCAGTCGAAATTGATGTCCTTTTTCACCAGCGCCCAGCCAGCCATCATCGAGGTGATCATCTTTGCCGCGGCCAGCGGATTCCGCACCCGCAGCTCCTCCGACCTCATCCCCGCGGAAATGATCTGGTACAGCACGGAAAATTTATAGTTTTTCAGCCCGTCCACGCCCAGCTGAAGCTCGGCGCAGGTTTCAAAGCTGTGGTCCGTTTCCAGTCCGCCGTGGTCCAGTTCGTATAGAATGAACGCCCGGATCTTTTCCTTGCTGGTGAGATCCGCCTCTAAGATTTTGCACAGATCGGTGTATTCCGAAATAATCTTGATTCGATACAGCTCTTTCAGCATTTCTTCCCGCTGCTTCTGTTCCTGTTCCAGTTTCCTTTTCTTTGTTAACATGATGTCCCCCCCTGAGCGTAACGCTCTTTTCCCCTTTCTCGTTTCAGGCTGAGCGGACCATTTTTCCGTCGCCTGAGCTTGATCGATTGAATGGTCTAAGTGTAACACCCGTTTCTTACGAATTCATGTTTGTAAAGTAAAGGTTTGATGAAGAATCTTACTATTTTAAAAACAGCTTTAACAGACCCGTTCCCCTCCGGTAAGGTGGATAGCGGAACGGCAGATCCAGGCGGACGGACTTTTTCAAAACACTTTTCTCATGAGAAAACGTATCGAACCCCTTTTTCCCGTGATAAGCGCCCATTCCGCTCTCACCCACTCCGCCAAAGCCCAGGTGGGGATTGGCCAGATGCACGATGGTATCATTGACGCAGCCGCCGCCGAAGGAGACCGACCGCAGAACCTTCCGCTCCACCCGGCGGTCTCCGGTGAACAAATAGAGCGCCAGCGGCTTTTCCCCGCTCTTCACGAAGTCCAGCGCCTCGTCCAGCCGATCGTAGGAGATCACCGGCAGCAGAGGTCCGAAAATTTCCTCCCGCATCACCGGGCTGTCCGTGTCCACATTGGTGAGAATCGTGGGCTCGATTTTCAGGGCCTCCCGATCGCTTCCGCCACCGAACGCCACCGCTTCTCCTTCCATCAAACCCAACAGCCGGTCAAAATGCTTTTCGTTGACGATGCGGGGATAATCCGGATTCATCAGAGGCAGCGCTCCGTAAAAAGCCCGCAGGTATTTTTCCAAACGATCCACCAGCTTTTTTTCGTGTCTGCGATCCACCAGCACGTAGTCCGGAGCCACGCAGGTCTGACCCGCATTGATGCATTTGCCCCAGGCGATTCGCCGGGCGGCTAGCTCGAGGTTGGCCGATTGTTCCACCAGGCAGGGGCTTTTCCCTCCCAGCTCCAAGGTCACCGGAGTGAGGTGCTTGGCGGCCGCCCCCATGACCTCCCGACCCACCGCCGTACTGCCGGTAAACAGAATGTGATCGAAGCGCAGCTCCAGCAGCCGGCGATTCACCCCTCCGTCTCCCCGCACCACGGCCACATACTCCGGCGGAAAGGCTCTGGTTATGATCCGTTCCACCACCTCCGCGGTGCGCGGTGCGTAGCGGGAGGGCTTGACAATGGCGCAGTTTCCCGCGGAGAGAGCGGAAACCAGCGGAGACAAGGTGAGCTGCAGGGGATAATTCCAGGGTGCCAGGATCAGTACCACACCCAAGGGCTCTTTATAAACCCTGCTGTTCGCCGGGAAATGCTCCGGCGGCGTCTTTCGTTTCTCCCTTCGGGCCCAGGAGCGCAAATGCTTCTGCGCGCAGCTGATCTCGGAGAGCACCATTCCCAGCTCCGTCTCATAGCTTTCAAAGGGCGGTTTTCCCAAATCCTGCTCCAGCGCCCCTAAAATCTCCTGCTCTCCTTCCGTCAGCGCCGCCTTCAGCCGCGCCAAATGCTCCAACCGAAATCGAACGGACAGAGTCTTTCCCGAACGGAAAAAGGACCTCTGCCGCTCCAATAAGTCCGGTAATTCCAGCTGTTCCAATTGCTCCGACATGTTGCATCCTCCTATTTCCAAATTCGTTCTCGAAACGCGCGAAACGCGGAAGGCAGCGCGTACTCCTCCGCCAGCTCTTCCCGGGAGATCCAAACCAGCCTCTGCTCCTCGGTCGCCAAGGAGAGCGGACTTCGCCCAAACTCCCGCCCGGGCGCCGCGTTCTCTTCTCCCAAAAGGATTCGATAGCCCTTCATTCGCCATTCCACATGTGAAAAAACATGCTTTGCCTCGGGCAGCTCCCTGATTTCTTCCCCGGCCAGTCCCCAATCCGCAATCACCGCCGCCGCCTGTTCCGATGTCAGAAAGCCTTCTACGTTGGGCAGTTCGTGGAGACCTGCCAGCAGGCCCTTGGCGGGACGCTTCCGCAGCGCCGCCTTTTCTCCGTCGGGAGTCAAAAGAATCAGCACGGTCTTTTCTTCGATTCGCCGTTCCTTTTTCGCCCGTTTCACCGGAAGTGATTCCCAGCGATTTTCCAAACGGGCCCGACAGAAGCCGGACGCGGGACAGGCCTTTCCGTCCTCCACGCACTTCGGCGCCCCATTGGGCAGACAGACGATGGCGCCAAGCTCCATCAGCGCCTGATTGAAATCTCCCGGACGGTCCTCGGGCATCACCGAAAGCACCAAGCATTCCATTTCCTTTTTGGTGGCGGTATCCCCGATGTCTTTCTCACTGCCCAGAATCCGCGAGAGGACCCGGAGCACGTTGCCGTCCACCGCCGGCGCCTTTCGTCCGAACGCGATGGAGGAAATCGCTCCCGCCGTGTAGGGACCGATTCCCGGCAGCTCCAGCAGCTCCTTGTAAGTCCCGGGAATTTCTCCGCCGAACCGTTCCATCACCACTCCGGCCGCTTTTTTCAGATTTCGGGCTCGGCTGTAATATCCTAGTCCCTCCCACAGCTTCATCAGCTGTTGATCCGACACGTTAGCCAGGTGGAACACCCCGGGCAGGGCTTCCATAAACCGTTGGAAATACGCCTTTCCCGCTTCCACCCGGGTCTGCTGCAGCATAATCTCCGAAATCCAGACTCGATAGGGTGTGGGGCTCTCCCGCCAGGGCAAAATCCGACGGCTGCCGTCGTACCAGGAAAGCAATGGCTCCGGCAGCCGCCGCAAGCGGTTCCGTTGCTCCTGAAAGACTTCTTCCTTCCACTCCGTTTTTTTCATTCCTTCTCCTCCACGGGTCTCAGCACCGAACACACATGGGCCGCGTAATCCGCCGCCCGCTGCTCGATTCCCGGCACGTATAAAATACTGTCCGGTTTATTAGCCGTTTCCAGCATGGCAAATCGCGGGGGCAGCGCGAAGGTCTTGTTCATGTTCAACGCTCCGATCAGCTGTTCCGCCACCAGATCTCCGCCGCTGTAGCCCGAAACCACCAGCCCGAAAAGGGCCTTTCTATAAAACCGGTTTTTTCGGAAAAGAGCGGTCAGTCGATTGATAAAAGCGCTCAGGTTGGCGCTGACGGCATCATTGTAATTGGGACACAGCATCATCAACCCGTCGCACGCCAGCACCGCGGGATATACCTGCTCCACCATCACCCCTCCGTAAAAACAATTCCCCTTTTCACTGAAATGCATGCACATGGTGTAGGGGCAGCCGCCGCAGTCCTGAACGGCGCCGTTGCGCAAGCTGATCTCTTCGATCTCACAGGCCCCCTCGAGATCCTTTTTGACCATGTTCCACAGCCGCATGGTATTGGAGGTCCGGTGATTGCTGGCGTGGATTGCCAGCAGCTTGGGCCGTTTCTTCCGGATCACCCGAAATTTCAACAGACGCTCCACCAGCTCCCGGGCGCTTTTACAATAAGCCTCCTCCAGGTCCGTACCGTACCGCCTGGCCAGCACGCTGAAATTCTCCAGGGAAGCGGTGCCTTCCACCATGGGCTTTCCCGGAAATCCGCAGCCGGCCAGATTGGCCGAAAACACCAGCTCCCGAGCGGTGGACTTCGTGTAGAGCTCACTGCTGCCGTCGATGAGCACCGCACCCACGCTGCCGGACAGAAACTCCGGATCCAGCCGCATCTTTTCCAGAAAGGCGTAAAGCTCCAGGTTGATCCCGGAATACTCCTGATCGATGGCAAAGAGGATTCTCTTGTTTTTCAACGTGGGACACTCCGCCAGAGTGGTGGCCACGGTGATCTCCGGCTTTTCCTCCACTCCCATTCCCTGTTCCGCTCTTTTGCCCACCTCCGACAGTGCCGCGGCCAGCACCCGGGAAAGCCGCGAGGAGCCGCTGTTTCCTCTGTTCAAAGGCCTTACCACAATCAACTCGCTCATTCCATCGCCTCCAAATTCAAATAGGCTTGCTTGATCCTCCGATACAAGTCCTCCGGCAGAGGAAGCATCTCGATCTCCAAACCGGCAAACGAGGTCCGGTTCTTTGATCCCAGATACACTCCCCCCAGAAAATTGGAGCTGTAATGCCAGTCGCCGGCTAAAGTTTGAAGGATGGAAATCGCCGCCGAAGACAGCGCGGGAGCCACATACGGTTTGAAGCCCGTCTCTCTGGTGCGCAGATTTGCCTCTACCGCCAGCTTCGTCAGCTCTCCGGATAACGGGTCGTCGTAATGGGTGATGCTGTTGGCGATGACCAGGTCCTGTCCATGCGGTCCAAAGGCCCGGCCTTCCGTGAGAAACGAGCGAAACCGGCGATCCTTCTTGGCATAGTAGGCCGCGCGGGCGTTCATGACACCCAGGCCATAGCCTTGAATCTGCTCCGGACGCAGACCCTGACCGTCAAAGCTTCCGTCCGTTCCCCGGTTGGAGGCCAGAAACGCCGCCCGGCACAGGGGGTCCACCGGATCCGAGACCACGGCGAACAGCCCCCGGAATTTCTTTTCCCGCGCCAGCCTGGCATACTGCCCCACGATCTCACGATTGGCCTCCAGCTGGACCATGCGCACATCCACCGGCAGGTCCTCCGCCGCTGGTCCGTCCACCGAGGCCGGCCGCACCGGAGGCACACCCTTGGACGCGCAGAACACAAAAGCGTCGCAGTCGAACAGCTCCTCCATCGTCACGATCTTTACCGGAGGCAGACGATCGTAATCCCAGGCGTAGGCGGTTTGATTCATCTCGTATTCAAATCTCCGGCACGTTTGCGGATTCATATCACAGATGCCGATTTCGGAAAGGACATCGCCCCCCAGCAGCTTCAAGCCCATCAAAACCGTGCTTCCCACGTCTCCCAGGGCCAGAAGGTTGATCCGCTTCTTTCCGCCGGCCCCCAAGCCGCCGTAGACCGCGGCGCTCCTCCGCTCCGTCCCCGCGTCTTCGCCCCGCGCTCCCAGAAGCGCCTGATAGCCCGGCCAGCGGGTATTGACACAGCGAACCCGTCCGCTTCCGCAGAGCAGCTTGAACACCTTAAACTGTGCCTCTCCCAGCTCCTCCGACAGCCGAAGCTCCCGAGCGGCGTTCCGAAACATGCGGTCCATCCGGCCCTCGTCCAGCCAGTACGCCCCTTCGCGGGCTCCGAACACCAAGCAGGGGTGATGAGCCACATAAGCCGCCTTGGATCGCGCGGGTGGTCCCTCCACCAGAAAAGTGAGCACGCTGCCGGTGTCTTCAGCCACCCCCTCGATGGCCGCCTCCGCGGTGGTTTCACGATAGTCCGCGCCAGCCGGCCGCCAACTTTCTCCCGCCACTTCCGCCGCAAGCGGCTTCGGCGAACACAAAAACCGGTTTTCCTTCTGATAAAAATACATTTTCCCCATCCCCTCTTCCCCATTAAATAGAATAACTAAAGGAAATTCCGCAGTCGGATCAATTCCTCGATATCATTTTCCACATAACCCGAAGGCGCCCGATTGTTATCGTACCGCACGCTCTCTCCCTTGTCGGGAACCCGCGGCGCGATCACCACTTCCCCCAGACGCTTCAGCGTGAGATTCCGCTCGTACAGCCCCTGATACTCCTCCTCCAATACCGTGAGCAGATCCCTGGCGTTTTCCAGACAGGTCATGGACAGCCCATAAACAGCCTCCCGAGGCGCGCCGGTCAGAAAGCCCGCCGACATGTACGGCAGGATGAAGTTGATGGAGGGCAGAAGATTGGCCCTCAGCTCCCCTTCCCTGCGCACCATGTCCCCGCCCAGGAAGGGATAAATGCCCGATTCCACAAACCACACGCGAAGCGACGGCAGAAAATAGGCGCTTTCCACCCGGCGATTTTGGATATCCATCAGATCCTTGCCTCTGCCGGAAAGAAGGCCCACCACGATTCGGGACACCTCCACCCTTTCCCTCTTGAGAATGGGGTCCAGCTCCCGCATTCGGTAGCCCTTGTGCATCAGATCATCCACTAAAATGACCGGTCGATTGAAGGAACGGATGGTGCGAATCTGCGTCTCCAAAGGAGAGTAAAAGGGAAATTCGGTGATCCGGAATTCATCGATGGTCCCATCGAAGGCTTTCTCGGTATGAAGCGACTTGGTCACCGTGTTGGGCACCACCAGCCCCCGCAGGACCTTGCCGAAGGGAACGCACATGAGCTTGCCCAGCTGCCGCACGGGCGTGGGCTCCTGAGGAACCTCATTGGCCTCGGTAATCAGAGACAGCAGATGCTGATTGGTCACCGCGGCGTCAAAGGACAGCACCAGATTCCCCGGATACAGCGCGGTCATGGCCGTCTGCAGCCGGGCGTGCGCCAGATCTGTCATGGCCTCCACCGCGGACAGATGATTGAAAGGCTCCTTCAACGAGGTGCTGATGTCCTTGTACAGGGTGATGGGGAATTTCATGTCCACGGCGTAAACCGGATCGTCGGAATCCGCACCGGGCACCGGGAAGAAGCCCTGCCGGGACAGCACCCGCAAAGCCCCTTCCCGGTCCGTGGAAACGGGGGCGTGATAAACCGCGTAGGTGAAATCCCGTTTCAAGGCGTCCGCCAGCAGCTCCGTCAGCAGCAGCTGCTCCGCTTCCCGAATCCCCGAACGAGAATCCGCAAAGATCCCCGTCACCAGGATGATCTGCCCGGAGGTGTTCTCCCGCACGAAATTAGTGACCTCCGTATCCTTAAATTCCCCATACAGCTGGGCGGTCCCAATGGGCCGAAACAGCGCCGCGCCACAGAGACGTCCGCCGTCCTCCGCGTTTCGCAGCAGCACCGCGCCGGTCTCCGTCCGCAGATAATTTTCCACCAGCAGCTCCCGACTCACCCCCGAGTGAGAAAACAATTCCATCATCCGCTGAAGCTGTCTCTCGTTTAAACGCCGGACAAATTCGAACCGGGCGGCTCCCGGATGAAGCATGGGCTTAAACTGAGGCTCCCGCAAATACAGGCCGTGGGAGTAGATGAAATTTTGGGCCACGGGGTCGATCAGCTTGGAGATATCCCGGTTGTGATCGATGTTTTCCCGAATTCTGGTGGAGCTGATATTTTCCAGGTGAACCGGCAGGCTCAGGCGGACCACCTTTCCGGTGATCTCTTCACAGCCGGTCTCCGGCCGTTCCCCGGCTCCGGTCTCTCCCCGTTCGCCGTCCAGACGGCTGTCCCTGCGGAAAATGATGTGGTTCATGGTTCGAACCGAATCCTTCACCGGCTTCGCCTTGTAGGAAGAGGCGTTTTCCACCACGTCGGAGCCCACCACCATGAACACCTCACGATTGGGAAACAGCTCCTTGAGCCGACGCAGGTCCGCGGGATTGGCAATGTTCACGGGAAGCTCGTCGGGGAACAGATACACCCATTCCTCGCCGGCGATGGACATTTGAATGATCTGTCTGCGGATCATTCGAGGCTGAGTGTTTTTGGACCAGGAAAATTCATCCAAGGCCAGAAACACCTCGTACCCCAGATCTCTGATGGCGGTCACGATCCCCTTGTGACTGCTGGAAAAGGGATCGAAGGTCCCGGGGAAAAAGGCCACCCGCCGAGGTTCCACGATGCCGAAATCCTTATGGGAAAACAGATAATCCGAAAGAAAGCGATACAGATGATTCAAAGAAGCGGCCCGGTTGAAAAAGGAAATTTCACCGCTGTCATCGGGATCGGCCAAGGTCAGCAGCTTTTTGCAGACCAGAGCAAACACCTGGCGTTTATGCTCCGCCGACAGCGCCGAATCACCGAAGATCATCTTGCCGATGATCAGCATCGCTTCCTGGCGCACCGTCTCCCGGTAGCTGGAATATCCGGACAAAAGCATTCCGAAAACACGTCTCGCCCGGCTCCGATAGGCCAGCTCCGTTTCCTCCGGAAACCGCTGGCGATAAGCGGGATAGTTTCGCACCAAAATCCCCAGAGTGTCCATGGCCACCGATACCACTCGGTCGTTTCTGCTTACCAGGAGCACTCCCACATCCCGTATGAATTCGTCCAGCTCTTCCGGATGGAGATACAGGGCAAACTGTCCCAGATAGTCGGGGATATACTTGGAATACTGATATTCTCCCATTTCCAAACCCTTGGTCAGCTCGATGGCGATTTCATTCCTCTGATCCAGCGACAAAAGCGGAGCGATGTCCACCAGGGCCCGCCCTGCGCTGTGCCGTACCACGATCCGCTCGCTGACTTTCAGCAGATTGCACAAGTGGGTGGCGATGTGCAGCACGTGAGTCCGCTCTCCCCGTGAAATGAGATCCAGCAGCAGCCGAATGTTGACCTCCTTGATGATCCAAGGAGTCGCCGCCTTCAGGTTGATCAGAAAGAGATCGGAGACGATTTCGGGATTTTCCATGAGAACCCGGCGGCGGCCGTCGTCCTCCTCCCAAGGAAGCCCCAGCCCCGCCCGGACGCGTTCCGCCAAATAACGCAGACTTACCTCGTCCTCCGCTTCGGTACGGCTCAAGATCTCTTTCACCGCGGACAGAGAAATTCTTTCTCTGTCAATGGTTCCCTGTTCCACGGCTTCGCAGAGAAACACCAGATAGTTCAGCGCGCTCACATGAATTTCCAAAGGCTCCCTCGAGGACAGCTCCGCCGCGAAAGCCTGCATTTGAAACAGCTCCCGCTCCTCGCACAGCTCCGGCGGAATCAGGCGCATGGAATCCAGCAGGACAAAAGCGGTGGAATCATCCTGACCTTCCTCCCGATAAAAGTCCATCACCCTCCGCAGATAATCTTTCCGATCCGACCGCTGGCAGACTGACAGCACGGATTCCATCACGCTTTTCAGGGAATATCCGATCCAGCGCTTGTGCTGGTCCGTAATCTTGTGATCCGGATAGATGATCATTCTCAGATACTTTTCCCACAGCTCCAGGCTGGTGGTTTCCGCCGGATGAACCGCCGCATCCGCGGGCAGCTCCTTTCGATATTCCTCGTCGTAATGCACGATGATATTTCCCAGCAGGCTCCCCGCCTGCCGCCGGATATCACCCTCCCGATGCATGAGCAGTTCGTAGAGAAATCCCAGAGTCAGAAGCTTTTGCTTCTGAGTGAGATAGGTGAAATACTCCTCGAAAATATTCAAATAGGCCCGGCTGTTTTTCCAATCCTTCTCGCTTCGGGCGGCCTCCAGCACATTTCCAAAGGAAACCTCCCCACCCAGCCGATGCATGACCTCGATATTCTGAGCGATAGCCAGATGCTTGAGCGCTCGTACCGCTTCCTCGGAGGAAAACAGCGCCGGATCCCGGTGAACCTTGGGCGTCAAAGAGGTTTGGTTCAAATCGGTGTTGACACCCAGGCCCTCCATATAGTCTTCAAAATCCTTCAATTTATTATACACGTGGATGTAGCGGTCCCGTTTGGCGTCATCCACGTTGTCCAGCTTGTTGAGAATGATGTGAAAGGAATCCGACAGTCCATAGATCTCCATGATCTCCCGCTGTCCCGCAGGCTGGCCTTCCCGCCGTTTCACGCGAAAATCCGCATAGATCAGCACCAGAGACTCCACCGGCAGGTTTTCCAGCTCCAGATCCCAGGTGGAATGATTGGCTGCGATGTGCCCGATGACCGGCATGCCGTTTTCGGAGAACCACTGATCCGTATAATAATAGTGGAGATAGGGAATACGGCTGGCCTCCGCCGGCTTGCAGCCATATTTGCCGATGTCATGTCCGGCCGCCGCTCCGGATACCAATCCCAGATCGATGGAAACGCCAGCTTTTTTCAGCTGACGGGCCACATGCATGGCCACGTGGTGCACGCCGCCCACGTGTCCCAGGGAATTGAAGGAAACCACCTCGTTTCCCAGACGCATCATTTCGTGAACATACCGGTTGGCAAACACCCGACGGAACTGACGGTATTCTTCCCGTTCCGCGGACTCCTCTTCCTCGTCCGAATCCAAGAAAGCGAAATGAAGCTGCGGATCAAAGGGTACCCAATTTGTCTCCAGCCGCAAATAGACGGACAGCACCCTCAGGAAGAAGCGGACCGGCCGGTCCGCTCCGGGATCACGCGCTCGCCGGATGCTCTCCGGGAAGCAGCCCTTCATGATCCAAAAATAGGCGTAAGACAGCCAGCCCTCTTGAGGCTCGCCCGTCCCTTGCTCCCGCAGCCGGTCCATGGTCTCCAGGCACTGCTCCAGCACCTGACCGCAGCGTACCGTCCCCCCTTCCACCACCTCTGCCGCGTTCCGCTCCCAGCGGTCCCGTTCCAAAAAAACCAGCACGTTTTTTTTCGACTGACCCAATTCCTTTAAAAATTCCCGCTCCGTCAAGCTGACCAGCAGCTCTTTATAGATATCCCGAACGATTTTCTTCCGCATCCGCGCCCTCCTCTTATCCTTCCTTTATTATGCCCTTTTTCCGGAAGGATGACAACCGCTTTCCCGGGAGGAAGAGCGGTTGTTTCAGGAGACGGAAGAGGAATTGCTTACTTGGACCCGCGCGTCCAAAATAAATTCTCCGTCTTTGATTTGGAATACCATATCCCCCCGCGCGCCTACGGCGGCGGCGCGGATAGAGGTCAGACCATAGCCGTGATCCCGACCTGGTTTATCGCTTCGCGGCAGGCCGTTTCGCATCGTCAGCTTTCCTGAGAAACGGTTTCTGATCCGCATTAAAAATTGTCCCTGCCGCGGTCTGGCCTGCAAACGCACCG
>CAUHLX010000038.1 GCA_959606705.1 uncultured Bacillota bacterium
GCTACAATCCGCCTCACTTTCGGGATATTCCCGAACAGATGAAGCTTCTCTTCCGCTGGCTCCACGCGGACGAGACCATCACCAATCCCATGATGCGGGCGGTGCTGCTGCACCATCGGCTGATTGAGATCTATCCCTTTTCCTTCCGCACCGAGGCACTGGCCAGAATGGCGCTGTATTATCAGCTGGTGCGCAGCGGGTACCCGCCGTTTTCCCTGAACATCAGCGAGCCGGAGTATTACGCCATGCTGCAAGGATATTTTAAGACGGACAACGCGGATGACTTTTATGAAGTGGTGGAACGGGGGATTTATAGTAAAGTGGAGGTGATGATGAGGCTTACCGCGGGGGATGATTCCGCCGGCGGCCGCGTCGGATATTAGAGAGAAAAGAAAAAGGACAAGGAAAATGGCGCCCGGTGGTTCAAGCCGGACGCCATTTTCCTTGTCTTGTTTATCATGAGAGTTGAGTTAAGAGTTTTACTTGTTTTTCGCCAGCCATTCGATTGCACAGTTGGCCAGAACCGCGGCCCCGATGGGGAACACGTTCTCGTCCAGCACCATGTTGGGATTGTGGACGGGATAGTTTCCGGGCTTGCCCGCTCCCAGCCACATGAAGACCCCGGGAACCTCCTTGGATACGTAGCCAAAGTCTTCCGTGCCGGCCATGGGGGTTTTCTGCTCCACCACGTTCTGTTCTCCGGCGACTTCTCGAATGAAGGGCAGCAGTTCGTCGCACAGGTCGGCATCGTTGAAGGTGGAGGGGGTGTTGAAGGTCATCATTTCATATTCGCCTCTCCAGGCTTTCACAATATGGTCCACCAGCTCCGGAACCCGCTTGGTGATGTGACGGCTCACGTCCAGATTGAACGTACGGACGCCCACCTGAAGCTCGGCGGTGTCGGGAATGACGTTGGCGGCGGCTCCGCCCGCGGCTTTTCCGGCGGTGAGCGCCACGGTTTCCCGAGGATCGATTTCACGGCCTACGAACAGGTTCAGGGTGGAGTAAAGCTGATTCATAATCATCAGAGGATCGATGGCGGACTGCGGCGTGGAGCTGTGGCCGCCCTTGCCCTGAATTTTAATCATGAAGGTATCCATTCCTGCGGAAGTGATTCCTTTGGTGTAGCCGATGGTGCCGAATTCCTGATCGGGCATCACATGAATGGCACAGGCCGCGTCAACCTTGGGGTTTTCCAGCAGTCCGTTCTCCACCATCAGGCGAGAGCCGCAGCCGCATTCCTCACCGGTCTGAAACATCAGCTTGACCGTTCCTGCCAGCTCAGCTTCATGTTCTTTCAAAATCTTAGCGGCGCCCAGCAGCATAGCGGTGTGGGAATCGTGACCGCACATATGTCCCACGTTGCCTTCGAAAGCGTAGTCTTTTCCGGAGGTTTCATGAATGGGAAGCGCGTCCATGTCCGCCCGCAGCAGGAAGGTCTTTCCCCCTTTGCCGATGGTAGCCACCAGACCGGTGGACTTTTCCATGTCGGGGAAGCCCGCAAACACAAAAGACCTCCGCAATTCGGGATCGATGGGTCCGCCGCACTCCTGCGCCTCGATCCCCATCTCAGCTAAACGTTCTTTTACATAAGCAGAGGTGTCGGACAGGTCAAAGCCTAGCTCCGGATGCTGATGAATACATCTTCTGTCTTTCACGATCTGATCCTGGATTGCTTTGGCAGATTCTAAAATACCTTTCATTCTCAATTCCTCCTCATATCTCCGAACTAATTTCGGCGAGTACCGGGTAATCCGGAACTCTTCTATCTGACTTTTATATTAACGCAAATACTGTGCCAAAACAATGGGAGAAGAGTCGAAATGCCGGCAGACGCGGGAAACAAAAGGAAAGGAAAAGGACTCCCCTGATTTAGCAGGGGTTCGGGGCGGAAAGCGGCGGGCGAGGAAAATCGAATGACAGGGAGGCGGGAGTGAACCGAACCGGCGGACCGCCAAAAAAATTAACAGAGTGTCAACGAAAGTTGACACTCTGACTGCGATTCTATTGAAAGCTTCTACTGAATAAAGGAACCTGCCTTGAGGATCTTCTTGCCCAGCTTCTCGTACTGCTGGTCCTTGCCCTCCCGGTTCTGCTTGAGGATGGCTCGAATGGTCAGCGGCAGGGCAAACAGATTGATGAAGCCCTCCGCGTCGGATTGGTCGTACACCTCGTCTTTGCTGAAGGTGGCGAACTCCTCCGCATACAGCGTGTAGGGAGACTGGGAACCAACGGCATAGCACTGGCCCTTATACAGCTTCATGCGGACGGTGCCGGTGACAAACCGCTGGGTGGAATCCACGAAAGCATCGATGGCCTCTCTTAAGGGAGTAAACCACAGGCCGTCGTACAGCAGCTCCGAATACTTCTGGCAGACAATATTCTTGTAGGCCATGGTATCGCGGTCCAGAATCAGTTTTTCCAGGTCGCGGTGAGCGGCGTAAAGAATGGTGCCGCCGGGAGTTTCATAAACCCCTCTGGACTTCATTCCCACCAGACGATTTTCCACGATGTCGATGGTCCCGATGCCGTTTTCGCCGGCCAGCTTGTTCAGGGTGGTCAGAAGCTCCACCGGTCCCAGCTTTTCCCCGTCCAGCGAGACGGGAATACCCTCTTCGAACCCGATCTCCACGTAGGTTTTTTCGTCGGGAGCCTGTTCCGGGGGGACGGACAGCATCAGCATGTCATCCTTGTGCTCGTTCCAGGGATTTTCCAGGTTGCCGCCCTCATGGCTGATGTGCCAGATGTTTTCATCCCGGCTGTAAATTTTCTCAGCCGTTTGAGCGATGGGAATATTGTGGTCCTTCGCGTAGGCGATGCAGTCCTCTCTGGACTTCAGATCCCAGATCCGCCAGGGAGCGATGACCTTGATCGAGGGGTTCAGCGCTTTGATGGAAGCCTCGAACCGCACCTGATCGTTGCCCTTGCCCGTACAGCCGTGAACGATGATGTGAGCTTCTTCTTTTTCCGCGATTTCCACAAGTTTCTTGGCGATGAGAGGTCGTGCCATGGAAGTGCCCAGAAGATAATCTCCTTCGTAAATCGCTCCCGCTTTCAGTGTGGGCCATATGTAATCGGTGATGAATTCCTCCACCACGTGGACGATATAGGCTTTGGACGCGCCGGTGGCGTACGCTTTCTTTTCCACCGCGTCGAAATCCTCCTTCTGTCCCACATCCACACAAGCGGCGATGACATCGTAGTCATACTGCTCCTTGAGCCAGGTGACGATGACGGAAGTATCCAATCCGCCGGAATATGCTAGCACTACCTTTTCTTTAGACATGTTACTCAACCTCCCTTAATTTAAGAAACTTTTGTAGTTGAGTATAGCACCGGACCGGATCGGATGCAATAGTTTTTTTAATAAATATTCATAAAAATTAATAAGTATGCCATGGTTTACTTTGGACGCCTTATTTAATATAATAGTAAAGAAATCTCATAGAGTAGTAATGGAGAATCATTCCGGAACCTTTCACAGGACGGAAACCTTTTGATATCGGAGGATATTTGATTGAATATGAAAACGGTTTACGCAAAGCTTGCGGAACAAATCGGAACGGAGAAGCTGGTGCAAAACGCGCCGATGAAGGAGTATACCTCGTTTAAAGCGGGCGGGGCCTGCGATCTGCTGGTTCTTCCCACCTGCTGGGAAGAGGCGGCGGCAGCCGTTTGTCTCTGCATAAAGGAGGAGATTCCTTATATGATCGTGGGAAACGGCAGTGATCTGCTGGTGCGGGACGGCGGCTACCGCGGCGTGATGATCGCTCTGCGGGAGGGCTTGTCCGAAATTACGGCAGACCCTTCGGGGACGGTGACGGCGGAGTCCGGAGCACTGCTTTCCGTTTTAGCCAGACGCTGTGCGGATCAGTCTCTCACGGGGCTGGAGTTTGCCAGCGGGATCCCGGGAAGCGTGGGGGGAGCGGTGTTTATGAACGCCGGCGCCTACGGCGGAGAAATGAAGGACGTTCTGGTTTCCGTCCGGGCCATGAAACAAAACGGAGAGATTCATCGGATCGAGGGCGAGGACTTGAAGTTGGGCTACCGGCACAGCGTCTTTCAGGAAACGGGTGAGCTGGTGGTTTCCGCCACCTTGCGTCTAACTCCGGGAAATCGGGACAAAATAGAGGAGAGGACCCGGGAATTGACGGTGAAGCGAAATGCCAAACAGCCGCTGCAGTATCCCAGCGCCGGCAGCTTTTTCAAACGGCCGGAGGGATATTTTGCGGGAAAGCTGATTCAGGACGCGGGACTTTCCGGCCTGAAATTGGGAGGAGCCAGGGTATCGCCTCTCCACGCGGGTTTTATTATCAACGAGGGCGGAGCCACGGCCACCGACATCCTTCGATTGATGGAAGTCATTCAGAATACGGTGTTTGACCGGTTCGGCGTTCGGCTGGAGCCGGAAGTGCGAATCGTGGGAGAAAGCTGACCGCGGGCGGAAAACCACCGCGGCAGGTCAGGTAGACGAGGGGATTTATGGGACACAAAAACAGAGAAGAGTATCAAGGCTGGGAACGGGAGTATCGGATGTGTTACGACATCCACACCCATACCATCTATTCCATGGGGCCGGGGAAAAAGCACCATGGAAAGGGGACCATCGAGGAAAACGTCATAGCGGCTCGGAAAAAGGGGATCATGACCATCGGAATTTCCGACCACGGTCCGGGCCACGCGGTCTATGGATTGGATCGGGACAAGCTGCCGGAGATGCGCCGGGAGATCCTGCGGCTTCGTCAGGCGTATCCCGATATGGAGATTCTGCTGGGGGTGGAAGCCAACATCATCAATCCGTCGGGAGCGCTGGACGTTTCCGTCGAAGATTTCCACCAATACGACTATCTTTTAGCGGGATATCATTACGGGGTGTTCGGCGATCATCCGGCCCGGGCGGCGGCGATTCACAGCGCCAATCTGGTCTATGAGAAAACAGGGTGGTCCTCTCAAAAAATTCGCAATTGGAACACGGAGATGACCTTGAAGGCGGTGTATGAAAATCCCCTGAGGATTCTCACTCATCCCGGAGATAAGGGATCCTTCGACATTCGGGAAATCGCCCTGGCCTGCGCCGAGCGAGGCACGCTGATGGAGATCAGCACCTGGCACAAGGAGCTTTCGGTGGAAGCCATCCGCATTTCGGCGAAAACCGACGCTTTCTTCGTCATCAGCAGCGACGCCCACGATCCGTCCAGGGTGGGACAGTTCGGCGGCGGGCTGGTACGGGCCTGGGAGGCAGGACTCGATTTCACCCGCATCGATAATATAAGACCGAGGGAGGCGGAAGAATGGACGTCATAGTGGTAACAGGCTTGTCCGGAGCGGGCAAGAGCCAAGCGGTGCACTGCCTGGAGGATTTGGGATATTACTGTATCGACAACATGCCGCCGGCGTTGATGAAACCCTTTACCGAGCTGTCCGTTCAGGGCCGGATGCGGATCGAAAAGGCCGCTTTCGTCATGGACATCCGCGGAGGTGAGTTTTTCGACGACCTTCGTTTCAGCTTGGCGGAGCTGAGCAAGTCCGGCATGAATTACCGGATCATGTTTCTAGAGGCTTCGGACGAGGTGCTGATCCGCAGGTACAAGGAGACGCGGCGGAGCCATCCGCTGTCGGCGTCGGGCACCATTGTGGACGGCATTTCAAGGGAACGGAAAAAGCTGCGGGATATCCGCAAGGCGGCGGATTTTATCATCGATACCTCTCATCTGAAAACGGCCCAGCTCAACGAGGAGATTCGCAGGCTGCTGCTGCCCGGCGAAGGCGCCGGCGGCGGATTTGTGATCACGGTGGAGTCCTTCGGATTTAAAAACGGGATTCCGCTGGACGCGGACATGATGTTCGACGTTCGTTTCATTCCCAATCCGTTCTACCTGGCCAGCATGAAGAATCTCACCGGCAACAACCGCAAGGTGCAGGATTACGTGCTGAAATTTCCGGAGAGCCAGGAGTTTGTCACGCGTATGTACGGCTTGATCAGCTATCTGATTCCCATGTATATGCGGGAGGGCAAGCCGCAGCTGGTGCTGGCTTTCGGCTGTACCGGAGGACAGCATCGATCCGTGACCATGGCCAACGAGTTTTCCCGGCTGTTCCGGGCGGACGGGCGTCAGGTGGTAACGATTCACAGGGATTTGTAGGGGGGCGCTTTTATGGCGGAAGAAACGGAACGGCTTTATCAGAAATCGAAGGGAATCGGACCTCGGATCGCCGCCATCGGCGGGGGGACCGGACTTTCGGTGCTGCTGAGGGGCTTGAAAAATATTACGGACAATTTGACGGCCATCGTCACGGTGGCCGATGACGGCGGAGGCTCCGGCGTTCTGCGGGAGGACTTGGGAATGCTGCCGCCCGGCGATGTGCGCAGCTGTATTCTGGCGCTGTCGGAGGAGGAGGGGGTCATGCTGGACCTGCTCAACTACCGTTTCGCGGAGGGACGTCTGGCAGGTCAGAGCTTTGGAAATCTTCTCATCGCGGCGCTCAACGGGATCTTCGGAAATTTTGAAGAAGCCGTGGCCAAGGCTGGGGACATTCTGCGGATCAAGGGCCGGGTTCTGCCGGTCACCGGTGAGGATGTGCAGCTCTGCGCGTCTCTGCGGAACGGGGAGCTGGTGCGGGGGGAATCCCGAATCGGCGCCCGGGCGCTGAAGATGAACAGTCCCATCCGGCAGGTTTTTCTGGAGCCGGAAAATCCACTTGCCACAAAGGGGGCAATTAGTGCTATACTAGAAGCAGACGTGATCGTGATGGGACCGGGCAGCCTTTACAGCAGCATCATTCCCAATTTTCTGGTGAACGGTGTGAGCGAGGCCATACGAGAGTCCCATTCGGCGAAGATTCTGGTGTGCAACATGATGACTCAGCCGGGGGAGACGGACGGTTTTTCCGTCAGGGATCACATCGATCAAGTCAATCGGTACATAGGGGCGCCGGTGGTGGAATACGCCATCGCCAACAATCGTCCCATCAGCGAGGCCGACCTGAATCGGTACACCGAGGACGGGTCCTGCCAGATCGTTCCCACGGCCGAGGACCGGAAGTGGTGCGAGGAACGGGACATTCGGCTGATCGCCGGCGACTTCACGGACATCCGAAAGGGATACATCCGCCACAACGCGGATCGAATCGCCAGTATTGTCATCGGGCTGACCATCGATTGACGCGAGGGTTCGCAAGCCTTGCGCCGGGTGAGAGCAGCTTGATCATAGAGGAAACGATTTCGTTACAAGTATCGTTAAATCTATCAGGTACATGGGATTGTACGAAAGAAGGAGTAGGAACATGGAAAAATTAATCATCACCGCTGCCATTTGCGGCGCGGAAGTCACCAAAGAGCAGAATCCGGCGGTGCCCTATACCGTCGAAGAGTGCGTTCGGGAGGCCAAATCCGCTTATGACGCGGGCGCGTCCATCATCCATCTGCATGTAAGATGGGACGATGGGACTCCCACTCAGAGCAGAGAACGCTTTCAGGTGATCATGGACGCCATCCGCAAGGAGTGCCCGGATGTGATCATTCAGCCCTCCACCGGCGGAGCCGTAGGCATGACCGACGAGGAACGTCTGGATTCCACCAACGTGACTCCCACCCCCGAATTCGCCACGCTGGACTGCGGTACCTGCAACTTTGGGGGCGACGAAATTTTCATCAACACCGACAACACGGTATTCAATTTTGCCAAGATCATGAAGGAAAGAGGGATCAAGCCCGAGCTGGAAGTGTTCGACAAAGGCATGATCGACATTGCGCTGAAGGCAGATAAAAAAGGTCTGCTGGTGCATCCTCTGCACTTCGACTTTGTTCTGGGCGTACAGATGAGCGCCACCCTTCGGGACCTGGTGTTCATGGCTGGAAGCCTGCCCGCGGGTTCCACCTGGACCGCTACCGGACTGGGCAAAAACGCCTGGCACATCGCGGCGGCTACCATTTCCCTGGGCGGCCACGTAAGAGTGGGCTTTGAGGATAACCTCTACATGGAAAAAGGCGTGCTGGCCAAGAGCAACGGCGAGATGGTCGCCAAAGCCGTAGAGCTGGCTAAGCTTCTGGGACGTCCGGTGGCCACACCGGCGGAAGCCAGAGAAATTTTGAGCATGACGAAATAAGGGATCGGCCAATCGCAACAAGGAAAAAGGAAAAAGACGCGCTGCGGAAAATTCGCGGCGCGTCTTTTGTTATGGCTTTCCTCGATCCGCGGGCAGCCCTATTCCTCCGCCTGGGCCGCGGTCAGCCGGTAAAGCGCCGCCGCCTGATAGAGGCGGTAGGCCTCCGGCATTCTGATCAGGTCACAGCGCAGGACCTTGCGAATCTCTCCCAGACGGTAGAGAATCGTATTTTTATGAAGAAACATGAGCTCGCCGGTTCGACGGGTGCTGCTTTCGGTATCCAGCAGATAGACTGCCAGCGTATCCAGCAGTTCACTGCCGTTTTCCCGATGCCGCAGAGGGGCCAGGCAGTCTTGGAGGACTTGATACTCCTGAGAATTTTCAGGGCCCTTTTTGATGAGGCCGCAGCATCGGGCGGTAAACTCCAGCTCAGCGGAAGAGAACCAGGTGCGTTGAGGATAGATGGTTCGGGCAACATTGAAGTATTCCTGATAAAGGGAAAACTGCCGACGAAATTCCTCCGGCTCCCTTTGATTGAGGTAGAGGGCCGGCGGAGCCAAAGCCGGGAATTCTCGCAGTCTATCGATCAGGCGATACGGAAGGGTGTCCTCCGGAACGTCATTTCCGGAAAGCTCCGCGATCACTACGGAAACCCCGCAGTAAAACCCGCAGATCACGGTTTTCTCGTATTCATCCGTTTCCTTCCGCAGAATGGAAAGCAGGATTTCATTTCGCTTTACTTTATCCTGCAGCGTGGGGGCGGTGTCTTCCGGGCGGAACAGCAGCATGGTATCCAATGCGCTGAGATCGATGCGGAAGGCCTCGGCGATGTTGCGGGCCTGATCCATATTATTGCCTAAGATTGCGGGAACCAGGGCTTCGGGGTCCAAGGCTTCCAGATCGTAATTCCAGATACTGGAAAACAACTGGAGCAGCTCCACGGCCTGATCCACCGCCTCCTTGGACAGGCGGCCGGATTCATCGATGGCCAAGAGAGACAACAGCCGCAGGTGCTTTCCGGAAAGTGGAACGCGGAAGGCGGTCACCTGGGAATGTCCCGCGTTTCCGGCCAGTCGGCTGATCCGTGAAAATTCCTTTTCACGAAAGAGGTTCAGGACCTGGTCCTCCGTGAGGGAGCTGGAGGTGGGCCGCTTGACAAAGCAATAGCATTTCAATGAGGCATCGGTCAGCAGCAACGTGCATTTCAGTTGGTCCGCTAGCATCTGCATCACGTTGTCCAGAGTTTTCTGCCATTCCGGCAGCTGCGAAATACGCTCCAGCATGTGATTGACAAACAGAGTCTCCGACTGCCGGTCACGGAAGATCGCTTCCATGATTTCGCCGATGACTTCACTGTACAGCAGGTCCATGCGATTTGCCGGCATGACGATGAGCGGGAAGTCCAATTCGTCGGCGGCTTCAATGACCTGCTGATCCAGAGCGGGGAAAAAATATCCCAGATAGTAGAGCACTAGCGCGACGTTTCCGGAATCGTGAAGCATTTCGATGGTCTTACGCTGAGCGGGGATGTCATCTCTCACCGCGAAAAAGGCGGTAAGAACGATTTCGTTGGCTCGAAACAGCTGAGGGCTGGAAAGAAGCGAAAACTCCGAGCATTCCAGAACGGAGACGGAGGCTACGATTTTACCAAGGCCCTTGTGCCCTGCCACAACGGAAGCGTCTTTCAGCGAGGGAAGTTCCAAGCAATCCGCAATGGTCACACTCATGTCATTACCCTTTCCTTTCTTTGAATTACTCTCATTATACCCGAATGAATCGCCGCTGACAAGAAACCGTAAACAGAATTCCGCCTTGTGCGAACGCACAAAGTGCGGACTTTAATTTTGTGTTGCCTTCTAATGACATGAAAGGACGCGTTCGGTACTGTTACGTTAACAGAATTTACAGTCAATTTTAAATCCGGGAAAGGCGGGCGGCGAGCCGAGCCTTTGCGGAACGCGGGGAGGCGATGAAACATGAAATTGTTGAATTTGGATCCGGTTACCATGGGCGCTACGGCGGAAGAATTGGAGTACATGGGAAAATATTTGGGACCTGATACGGAATTGGTGTCGTGGCAGATTGCGGAAGGACCGGTTTCCATCGAGTGCGAATACGACGAGGCGATGGCCGCGCCGGCGATATTGGAACTGTGTCAACGTGCCGAACGGGAAGGGTTTGACGGAATCTTTATCGACTGCTTCGGAGACCCCGCGGTACGGGCGGCCAGAGAACTGGTGAACATCCCGGTGTTCGGAGGCTTTGAGCCGGTCATGCATTTGGCTCTGGGGCTGGCGGACAAAGTGGCCATCGTTACCGTACTGCCCAATGTGGTTCCCGCCATTCGGGGGAATATCGCCAAGGCGCATCTGGATGATCGGGTGGTCTGCGTGCGGAATGTGGATATGCCGGTGCTGGATCTGGGGAACCATGAAAAATTGTGCAATGAACTGGTCAATGAAAGCGTTAAAGCAATTTTAACGGATGGGGCGGAAGCCATCGTTTTAGGCTGTACCGCCATGATCGATGTGGCGGAGACAGTCAAAGCACGATTGAAAGACGCGGGCTACGACGTCCCCGTGCTTGAGGGGGCGCAGTCATCGCTGATGCTCCTGGAGCTGTGCGCCAAGATGAGACTGGAGCACAGCCGCCTTACCTACCTGCCGATTCCCAAAAAATAGGAGGAAAAATCGATGAGCGAAAACAACAAGAAACAGGCGGAAACCTTTGCTCTGCGGCCGGTAGCGCCGGAGGAACAAAAAAGCTGGGTGGAAATGGTATTCGTACAGGCCGGCATGATCATCTGTATTCCCGGGTTTCTCATGGGCGCTATGCTGGCGGAGAGCATGACCACGGTCAACGCCCTGATCGCGGGGATCGGCGGCTGGGGGCTGGTGGTCTTTCTCACCTTTGTTCTGGGGGTGGAAGGGGCCGATCTTCATGTTCCCTCTTGTGTACTCTGTCAGGCAACCTTCGGAAGCACCGGATCCCGCATCATCATCAGTTCGGTATTCGCCATCTCCTGCGTGGGATTTTTCGGACTGCAGACCAACGTGTGCGGGCTGGCCTTCGTGAATTTGATGCGGGAAAGCTTCGGCATCACCATTCCGGTTATGGCCTCTTCTATCTTCTGGGGGCTGGTCATGGTAATCATCGCCGTTTGGGGAATGGATGCTCTGAAGAAGCTGGACACGGCCTCGGTGCCGCTGCTGCTGGCCATCATGCTGCTGGGAACCATTCTGGCATTCAGACATTTCGGAACGGCCGGCTTTACCACCAACGAGGTGACTGAGCCGACGATGGGAATGGCCGAGGGAATCGGACTTTCCTTCAGTTTCATGGCGGTGGGAGCGATCACCGCGCCGGATCTCACCAGATACCAGAGAGATCGAAGGGACACGGTCAAATCCTCCTTCTGGGGCATTATGCCAGCCGGAGTGATCACCATGGCCATCGGCGTGATCATGACAAGAATCGCCGGTATCTACGATATCAGCATGGTCATGGTCACCGTGGGAATTCCTATTTTGGGTGTGGTCGTCATGATTATCGCCACGCTGACCACCAATTCCATCAACGCCTACTGCGGAGGATTGGATATCATCATGCTCTTTGGCGTTTCGGATCACCGCCGGCGGGAGGCGACCTTCATCTCGGGAATGGTGGGAGTGCTGCTGGCAGTGGTAGGAATCCTGGATTTCATCGAGGTGTTCCTCAACTGGATTTCTTTCGTATTCGCGCCTATCGGCGGCGTAATGATCGCGGACTACTGGTTTATCGGCAGAGGAAAGCCGGAAAATTGGCACCCCATGGAAGGATTCAACTGGGTGGGAATCGCGGCCACAGTCATTTCATTGGTCATCGCTCTGTTCATTCCCATCGGAGTGTTCAACGTCAATGGAATCGTGGTGGCTATGATCGTTTACCTGATTTTGGAGCGGTTCTTCCCATCCAAGTCCCGTCCGGAGCTGGCGGCGCATACGGAATCGGAGCCGGTATCGCAATAGCGCGAGGCATCGTTAAAACCATTTACATATTATATTGAAATTGAAGGAGGACAATGAACATGCGGAAATTAAGCAAACAGGAGATCGTGGATATTTTATACGGATGCACCATCTTGGGAACCGGGGGCGGCGGGGATCTGGAGCTGGGCCTTGCCGTTATGCAGGAGGATTTCGATCAGGAGAAGGCGCTTTACTTGGTGGAGCTGGACGAAATCCCGGATGACGCCTATGTGGCTACGCCGTACATGTGCGGCGCGCCGGCGGCGTTGGACGCCGAACCGGAAGGGAAGTTTGCCCGTCTGCCTCAGCTGGGCTATCCGGAATCCCTGTTGGCCTATCGAACGCTGGAGAGCTATTTCGGACAGAAATTCTTCGCGGCGGCATCCACTGAGCTGGGCGGAGCCAACACGGCTTACGCGCTTCATGTGGCCTGTCAGCTGGGAGTTCCCATCGTAGATGCGGATCCGGCGGGAAGATCCGTTCCCGAGCTGCAGCACAGCAGCTATTTCGTGAAGGATATTCCCATCACGCCCATGGCCCTTGCCACTCAGTTCGGGGACACCATGATCGTGAAGGATGTCGTGGATGATTTTCGGTCCGAGGATATCGTGCGCGCGGTGGCGGTAGCCAGCGGGAATAAAATCGGCGTGGCGGATCACCCGATTCTGGGCGAAAAACTGCGTTCGGTCACCATTCCGGGAGCGATTTCCTACGCCATGAGGATCGGTGAGGCTCTGCGTCTGTCCAGGGAGAAGGGTGAGGACGTGGCTGACGCGCTGGCCAAGGCCGGCGAGGGAGCGATTTTGTTCCGAGGAACCGTAACGGATTCCTGGTTTAAGGTGGAGGACGGCTTTAATATCGGGGAAATCGAACTGAAAGGAATTGGCGGCTATGAAGGACAGACTTATCGGGTCTGGTACAAGAACGAGAATCTGGTCTCCTACCGCAATGGAGAAATCGAAGTGACCGCGCCGGATCTGATCTGTGTGGTGGACAAAGACGGCGTGCCCGTGACCAATCCCAATGCGGAAAAGAGTATGGAACTGAACGTGTTCGCGCTGCCCGCTCCGGAGATCTGGACCTCTCCCAGAGGGCTGGAGGTATTCGGCCCCAGGAGCTTCGGATTCGATGTGGATTACGTGCCCTTTTGCAAAAAGCCGGGGAAATAATGACGGGAGGAGGCTATCATGCCGGAGAATGAAAAAATGATCCGTTCCTTGGAGGAACTGATCGCCATCGAGAGCGTCAGCACGGAGGGACTTCCCAGGATGCCTTATGGGAAGGGCCCCGCGGAAGCGCTGGGCTATGTGCTCGAGCTCTGTAAAGAGTTCGGCTTCCGAACGAAGAAATGCGGCGATTATCTGGGCTATGCGGAGATCGGCCAGGGAGAGGAGATCATCGGAATCCTGG
>CAUHLX010000039.1 GCA_959606705.1 uncultured Bacillota bacterium
CTGTGAGCTGCTTTCCGTGATTGACGGATTTCCCCGGATGATCGGACGAAGCAGGGATTTATCCTTCGGACAGGTGGCGGACCGTCTGGGCGTGGCCCTGGGATTTGCGTTTCCGGCCGGCGGAGAGTTGGACCGTCTGGCTTTGTCCATTGAGGAATCACCCTTTGAAAAAGAGATTTTTCGGAATGGAAAAGCGCTGTTGAAGCCGATTCCCCTGGAAGGGCTGGACATCAATCTGTCCGGTCTGGAGACCCAGGCGCGGCGTCTGCTGGACAATGAGCGGACGAATGGAGAAACCCTGGCCTATCTGGTGTTTTCACGAATGGCCGATTGTCTGGTACGCTGGAGTCTGCGGGGCGTGGAGCACACGGGGCTTTCCCGCATTCTATTCTGCGGCGGCGTTTCCGCCAGCGCCTTTATCCGGAAGCGAGTTTCATCAGAGCTGGAAAAGAAAGGCGTTCGAGCCGTATTCGGAGAAAGCGGGCTTTCTTCGGACAACGCGGTGGGAGTCGCCCTGCTTGGAGGACAAACCTTATGGCATTGAAACCCATTCGAGTTTCACAAGTAAACAGCTATATCAAACGGATCCTGCAGTCCGATCCGATTTTGGGAAACGTCTCCGTCATCGGGGAAATCTCCAATCTCAAATATCATGGCAGCGGTCATGTTTATTTTACGTTGAAGGATGAAAACAGCAAGATCAACTGTTTCCTTTCCGCGGACAACCTGCGCCACATCCGTTACCAGCTGACGGACGGCATGGAGATCACTGCGGCAGGTTTTATCTCCGTCTACGAGCGAGGAGGCTACTACTCCTTAAACGTGCGGGATATCATCGTAGAGGGAACGGGAAATCTCAGCATCGCGTTTCAGCAGTTGAAGGACAAACTGGAAAAGGAAGGGCTGTTCGCCCCGGAACGAAAAAAACCGATTCCCTTTTTTCCCAAAAAGATCGCGGTTCTTACTTCCGAAACGGGAGCCGCGGTCCGGGATGTGATAAAAATCATCAAAAGCAGGAACAATATCGTAGATGTGCTGGTATTTCCCTGCCTGGTTCAAGGTCCGGCCGCTGCCGCGGATATCGCCGAAGCGCTGGATCAAGTCAATCTGCTGTTCCCCGAGGTGGACACCATCATTGTGGGACGAGGCGGCGGCTCCATGGAAGAGCTTTGGGCGTTCAATGAGGAAGTGGTGGCACGGAGCATTTTTCGGTCCCGAATTCCGGTGATCTCGGCGGTGGGTCACGAAACGGATTTCACCATCGCGGACTTCGTGGCGGACCGGCGGGCGGAGACCCCCACGGCGGCGGCACAGCTGGCGGCGCCGGATATCGAGGCGTTGAACGACTTCGTAGGCGATACCAGATCTTCAATGAGCCGGGGACTGGAACGGGTGATCCGTCATTTGGAGCTGCGGGTCAACGCCTGCAATATGGACGCGCTGACCATGCGTCTGCAAAATCGCGTCCGCCAAGGTGAAATGACGATAGAATCACTGAAACAGGAATTGAAAAACGGCATGAAAGAAAAGCTGATTGCCATGGAGCATCGCCTGGAACGGCTGTATCTACGGCTGGAAGGCCGAAATCCCGCACGCATCTTGGAATTGGGTTACGGAATCGTATTGGACGCGAGGGGGGGAGCGGTGGCTTCCGCCAGAAGCTTTCACCCGGGAGACGGGCTGACGGTGGTACTGCGGGACGGCCGAGTCGCCTGTACGGTGCGGGAGGTGTCGGAAGAGACCGCAAATACCAGATTGAAAACGGAGGAGTGTTGATATGGCTGGACAGAAGAAAAAAATCACCTTTGAAGAGGCGCTGGCCGGGCTGGAGCAGTCGGCGGAAGCGTTGAAACGGGAGGATGTACCGCTGGAAGACGCGATCCGCCGTTACGAGGAGGGTTTGGACTTTTATAAACGCTGCAGCGAGCTGCTGTCCGATGCAAAGCAAAAGATCGAGATCTTCGATCGCCAAACAGAAGAGCTCAAGGAGTTTGAAAGGAGAGGATGATAGCCATGAAAAACATGCAGTATTTAAAGTATCAGCAGTTGGTGGAAGATCATCTCCTGGACTTTCTTCCGGAGGTAGACCACAAAAGCGACACCATCAGCAAAGCGATGAAATACAGCTTGACCGCGGGGGGAAAACGGCTGCGTCCGATTCTTCTGCTGGCGGCCTGTGAGTTCTGCAATTACGATGTGGAGATCTCGCAGGCGCTTCCGTATGCCTGTTCCATCGAATACATCCACACCTATTCCTTGATCCACGATGATCTGCCGGCTATGGACAACGATGATCTGCGCCGGGGCAAACCCACCAATCACAAAGTATTTGGGGAAGCGGTGGCGGTTTTGGCGGGAGACGGACTTCTCAGCTCGGCCTTCGAAGCGATGAATAAAGACATGCTGCTTTACTTTGACAATGCGGACATGCTCAAGCGCAGGGTCAAGGCTTCCTACGAAATTGTGAAGGGCGCGGGGTGCAAAGGAATGATCGCCGGTCAGCTGGCGGATATCGAGTCGGAAAACAAGCAGTGTTCCGTAGAGATGCTGGATTACATCCACTTGAATAAGACGGCGGCTCTCATCAAAGCGGCGGTTCGCGCCGGAGCGCACCTGGGCGGGGCCGACGTGCAGAAGCTTCAGGACCTGACCACTTATGCGGAATGCTTAGGCTTGGGCTTCCAGATCGCCGACGATATTCTGGATATCATCGGTGACGAGGCGATCTTGGGTAAGAAAACCGGCGCGGACGCCGAGCGGAACAAGTCCACTTATCCGGCGCTGTACGGGCTGGAAACCTCCAGGAGACGGCTTCAGGAGCTTACGGATACCGCGCTGAACGTGCTGTCGCCATATTATGACGACGCCGAGCTGCTGGTAAATATCGCGGAAGATTTAGCGGTCCGCGTGAAATGATAGGAGAACTTCAGATATGAAACATTCGCTGTCGGATTATGATTTTCCCGCGGACTTAAAAGAGATGTCCGAACGGGAAATGGAGCTCCTGTCTTACGAAATTCGAGATTTTCTGTTGGACAAGGTCTCCAAAACAGGAGGGCACATCGCGTCCAACCTGGGTGTCGTGGAGCTGTCCATCGCTCTTCACAAGGTATTTGACAGTCCTAAGGATAAAATCATATGGGACGTGGGACATCAGTCCTACGTCCACAAAATATTAACCGGCCGGGCGGCCGGTTTTGACAGTCTGCGCTGTTTGGACGGGATGAGCGGCTTTCCCAAACGAGAGGAAAGTCCTCACGACATGTACGATTCCGGACACAGCAGCACGTCCATCTCCGCCGCCATGGGCTATGCGGCGGCTCGGGATCTGATGGGCGAGGAGTACAATGTGATTTCGGTCATCGGCGACGGCGCGCTGACCGGCGGAGTGGCTTACGAAGCCATGAACAACGCGGGAGACGCCGGCTCCAAGCTGATCGTAATTCTCAACGACAACGAGATGTCCATCTCGGAGAATATCGGAGGAATGTCCCAGCATCTTTCCAAGCTGCGGGCATCCAAAGGATATCTGGACTTTAAAAAGCAGCTGAAAAAGACGTTGAAAGGGATTCCCCGTGTGGGAGAGGGACTCTATTCCGGGATCGAACACCTTCGGGACTCCGTAAAATACGCCATTGTTCCCGGGGCGATCTTTGAAGAGCTGGGCTTCAAATACTTCGGACCGGTGGACGGCCACAACCTCCACGATCTGATCGAAGCGCTGAATCTGGCCAAGGTGCCGGAGGGCCCGGTGCTGGTTCACATCGTAACGAAGAAAGGGAAGGGCTACCGCAACGCGGAAAATGATCCGGGGAAATTCCACGGGGTAGGGCCCTTCGATCTCACCACCGGCAAAGCACTGACCGGCGGCAACGGGCTGAGCTATTCCCAGGTGTTTGGAAAAAAGCTGGTACAGCTGGCTTCCCGCGATCAACGGATCTGCGCGATCAGCGCCGCCATGGTTTCCGCCACGGGGCTCTCCCAGTTTCAAGCGCGGTATCCCGATCGTCTCTTTGACGTGGGCATTGCCGAGCAGCACGCGGTTTCCTTTGCCGCGGGACTGGCGCTCTCCGGCTGCCGTCCGGTAGTCGCCATTTATTCCACGTTTTTGCAGAGAGCTTATGACGAAGTGATTCTCGACGTCTGTATGCAGAAGCTTCCCGTGGTATTCGCCATCGACCGCGCGGGCTGTGTGGGCAATGACGGTGAAACCCATCACGGGGTTTTCGACCTGTCCTATCTCACTCACATGCCCAACATGACCGTGCTGGCGCCGAAGGACGGACCGGAGCTGGCGGCGATGCTGGAATACGCCGTTTCTCTGGACGGGCCCTGCGCCATCCGTTATCCCAGAGGCGAAGCGCGCGATCTAACCGCGGAGCAGCTGATCGAAAAGGAGCGGTCGGGTCCGGACCGGCCGTTTGACGGTTCGGCGGAGCTTCTGAGAGAAGGCTCGGACGTATCTCTGTTCGCGGTGGGCAAAATGAATGAAATTGCCCTCGAAGCGTGTAACCGATTGAAATTACGAGGAATTGACGCGGAACTGATCAATGTTCGATCCGTGACGCCGCCGGACGAAGCCGCTCTGTTGAAATCGGCTGAAAAAACCGGAAAGGTAATTACTCTGGAGGACAATGTGGTGACGGGCGGCTTTGGCGCCGGCGTCCTGGGCTTGCTGGCGGAACGGGAAAAGGGCAGAATTCCGGTGGCCGTGATGGGCTGGCCGGACCGTTTTATCGAACACGGGAGCGTTGGGCAGCTGTTTGCCAGGTACGGACTGGACGCCCAGGGGATTTTAGAAAGGACGGTTGCATTTCTTGAAAGAGAGGCTTGATACGCTTCTGGTGAAGCAGGGCTATTATCCCTCGCGGGAAAAGGCCAAACGTGCCATCATGGCGGGGCTGGTCTATGTGAACAAAGGCATCTCGGACAAGGCCGGAACCATGATCGATGTGGATGCGGAGATTCTGGTCAAGCAGGATTCGTATCCCTTTGTGGGCCGTGGAGGCTTGAAGCTGGCTAAGGCGCTGGAGGTGTTCGGTCTGGAGCTTTCCGGAGCGTCGGCGATGGATATCGGCGCTTCTACCGGCGGCTTTACCGACTGCATGCTGCAGAACGGCGCGAAAAAGGTCTACGCCGTGGACGTGGGCTACGGCCAGCTGGACTGGAAGCTGCGCAACGACCCCCGGGTGGTGAACATGGAGAAGGTCAACATCCGTTATCTGGACCCGAGGCTCATCGCCGAACCCTTGGATTTTATCAGCGTCGATGTTTCCTTTATCTCTCTTTCGCTGGTGCTCCCGGTGGCGAAAACCCTTCTGGGCCCCGCCGGGCGGATGGTGTGTTTGGTCAAGCCTCAATTTGAGGCCGGGAGAGAGCAGGTGGGCAAGCACGGAATCGTAAAGGACCCCGCCGTTCATCGGCAGGTTCTGGAAAAGGCCGCGGGTTATGCGGATCGCTGTGGCTTTCGAGTGGAGGGGTTTTCCTTTTCTCCCATGACCGGGGCCAAGGGCAATATCGAATACCTGATGCTGCTGTGCGGCGGCGCGGAAGGCGGCGTTGAAGAGGAATGCGGCAATTGGAACGGGGAAGAACGCTTCCGACTCATCGAACAGGTAGTGGCGGAAGCACATCAAACTCTGGGGTAAAGAAATACAGTTTTTTCTTGTATGCTGAGTCGATTCCTGCTATACTAATAACGGTATGCGGTACAAGCGTTTGCTTGTAAAAGGGAAGAAAGGTGAAAATCCTTCGCAGCTGCCTCTACTGTAATTGACGACGAGAAAACGAAAGACCACTGTTGGGTACGATGGGAAGGTGTTTTCAAGGGTGACTCATAAGCCAGGAGACCTGCCGATACTGAGAGAACGATTCTTGGGTGAGGAGGATTCGGAACATGAGTGATCATAGCTTTTGGGATGAATAACAGATAGATGAACCTCCACCGGTTTGGCTGTTTGTTATTTTTTTATGTTTGCGTTTTGAGAAGTCTTGGTCAGCTCCTCCGTTTTTATGAAAGGACCCTCCCGGATGGATACATATGTTTACAAGGATCAGAAATGGATGAAACGGGGCTTCACTACGGGGACCTGCGCCACGGCGGCGGCTTGTGCGGCGGCGGAAACGCTGCTGTCGGGAAGCTGTCCGCGGCAGGTGACGGTGACCACGCCCTCCGGCGCCGATCTTTCTCTGGAGATTGAAGGACTGCGGACGGGAGAGCGATTCGCGGTGTGCGCCGTGAGGAAAGACGCGGGTGACGACCCCGATGTGACGGACGGCGCCCGGATTCTCGCCGCGGTTTTCCGCGGCCAACCCCCGGCGGAAGAAAACAACGCCGGCTGGAAGCCGGCGGGATCCGAAGGAAGCCTCCGCCTGTTCGGAGGGTCCGGAGTGGGGCAGGTGACAAAGCCGGGGCTTTCCGCGGCGGTAGGCGAGGCGGCCATTAATCCGGTTCCTCGCAGGATGATTTTCGACAGTGTGGGGAAGGTCTGTGCCGCATGGGATTTTAACGAGCCGCTTTTCATCGGAATTTCCGTGGAAAACGGAGAAGCTCTGGCGGAGAAAACCTTCAATCCGCATTTGGGTATCGTGGGGGGAATCTCTATTCTAGGAACCAGCGGAATCGTGGAACCCATGAGTGAGAAAGCGCTGACGGACACCACCCGGCTGGAGCTTTCCATGCTGGCGGAGGAAGGCGCGCGGACGGTACTGCTGACTCCCGGAAACTACGGCGCGGATTACACCAAAATGAATCTGGAGGTAGACGAAAGACGTGTGGTGAAATGCAGCAACTTTATCGGAGAGGCCCTGGATGACGCGGTTTCTCTGGGGTTTACCGGAATTCTGCTTCTGGGACACATCGGCAAGTTTGTCAAGCTGGCCGCCGGGATCATGAACACCCATTCCAAGCAGGCGGACGGAAGAATGGAGATCTTTGCCGCCCACACGGCGCTGTGCGGCGGGAGCCGGAGGCTGGTGAGTCAGATCATGGAGGCGCCCACCACCGATGAAATTCTTCGTCTTCTTCTGGAGGCAAAACGGAATGAGCCGGTCTTGGCTTCCGTGGTAGACAAGATGGAAATGCATGTGCGGCGGCGGATAGGAGACGGACCGCAATTGGGCATCATCACCTTTTCCAATCGATACGGGTGTTTGGGAAAGACCGGCGAGGCCGACGAATTGTTGAAACAACTGAAAAAGGAATGACGCAAGGGTACGCGGAACCTTCGCGGTACCATCAAAAGAAAGGAATCTGGATATGGCTGGAAAATTATATGGAGTAGGAGTAGGACCGGGAGATCCGGAGTTGATTACGATAAAGGCAATTCACACCATGGAGAACTGTCCGATCATCGCCGTTCCCAAGACGGGAGCCAAGCGGCAGGCTGCTTATACCATCGCACTGGCAGCCTATCCCGCCCTAGCGGACAAGGAAGTGGTGGACATCGATTTCCCCATGGAAGCGGACCGTCAGCGTCGGGAGGAAAATCACCGCAGAGCCGCCGAACAGGTGATCCGGCTGCTGGAGCGGACCGGAAAGGATGTGGCATTTCTCACCTTGGGAGATCCCACGATCTATTCCACCTTTACTTATATTCAGGACGTGGCAAAGGCCGAGGGCTATGAGACGGAGCTCATTCCCGGGGTTCCCTCCTTCTGCGCGGTCGCGGCCCGGCTCAACGAAGCGCTGGTGATCGACGGAGAGGCCCTCCACGTGATTCCGGGCTCTTATGACACCATTGACACGGAACTTAAGTGGAAAGGAACCCGAGTCCTCATGAAGACCGCCAGGTCCATGGAAAAGGTCCGCAAGGTCCTGCGGGAAAACGGCCTTTACGACCAGTCTCAAATGGTGCAGAAATGCGGGATGGAAGGGGAACGAGTCTTTAAAAATCTGGATGAAGCCGACGACAGCGCGGTGTATTTTTCCGTCATCGTGGCCAAGGACGCTGCCGGTCAGAAGGAGGAAGCTTAATGGTTTATTTCGTAGGAGCGGGGTCCGGCGCGGCCGATCTGATTACCGTGCGGGGAAAGACCCTGCTGGAAACGGCGGATGTGATCATTTACGCGGGTTCCCTAGTCAACCCCGCGCTCTTGTCCTATGCCAAGGCGGATTGTGAGATTCACAACAGCGCTTCCATGACGCTTCCGGAGGTCATCGAGGTGATGAAGGCGGCGGAAACCGCCGGACGGACCACCGTGCGTCTGCACACGGGAGATCCCAGCATTTACGGGGCGATCCGCGAACAGATGGATCTTCTGGCCGGGGAAGGAATCGAATATCAGGTGGTGCCCGGTGTCAGCTCCTTCTGCGGCGCGGCGGCGGCACTGAAAGCGGAGTACACGCTTCCCGATGTTTCTCAGACCGTGATCATCACTCGGATGGCGGGACGGACTCCGGTGCCGGAAAAGGAAGCTATCTCCAAGCTGGCCGCTCATGGGGCCACCATGGTGATCTTCCTGTCTACGGGACTGCTGGAAGGGCTTCGGGACGAACTCATCGCCGGAGGGTATTCCGCGGAAACTCCCGCGGCTATCGTCTACAAAGCCACCTGGCCGGAGGAAAAGGTGTTCCGCTGTACGGTAGGAACACTTCCGGAAACAGCCCGAGAGAACGGCATCACGAAAACGGCGCTGATCACGGTGGGAAATTTCCTCAACGACAGCTATGAGCGTTCCAAGCTGTACGACCCGACCTTTACGCACGAATTCCGTAAGGGAACGGTAGAATGAAGCTGGCCGGATTGGCGTTTACGGCGCAGGGAGTGAACTTATGCGACCAAATCGGAGCGGAGTTCATTCGCAGAGGTCACGAATTTCAACGCTATACCACGCCCTTTGTTCCTGACCTGAAAGGACAGGTGGAAACGCTGTTTTCCCACTGTGACGGATTGATTTTCGTAGGAGCCGCGGGAATCGCCGTTCGAGCGATCGCACCTTTTGTGCGGTCTAAGACCACGGATCCCGCCGTGGTGGTCGTGGACGAACAGGGGCGGTTTTCCATCTCTCTGCTGTCCGGTCATATCGGCGGCGCCAACGATTTGGCCCTTTTCCTTGCGGAGATCATCGGAGCCCGGCCGGTAATCACTACGGCCACCGACGGAAGAAAGCTGTTTTCCGTGGATCGGTTTGCCGCGCGAAAGGGTCTGTGGATCGGAGACATGACCGCTGCCAAGGAAGTATCTGCCGCTCTGCTGTCGGGAAAACCCATCGGGGTGGAATGCGAATTCCCGGTAGAGGGAAGGCTGCCTAAGGGCTTTGTCTTTGCCTCACGGGGAAAAATCGGCCTCTCCGTTTCCATCTACGAAAAGGAACCGCCCTTTGAACGGACCCTGTTTTTAGTACCGCCGGCGGTGACGCTGGGAATCGGCTGTCGAAAAGGGATTTCCAAGGAACGGATTCGGACCGCCGTGGAAGAAGCCATTGAGAAAGCCGGTCTTTCCATGCGGAGCGTGGGCCGGATTTGCTCCATTGATTTAAAAGCGGAGGAAGCGGGTTTGCTGGAATTCTGCCAGGAGCGCGACCTTCCGTTCCAGGTGTTTTCTTCGGAGGAGCTTTCCCAAGTGAAGGGAGCTTTTTCCGCTTCCGATTTTGTGGAAGGGGTTACCGGTGTGGACAATGTGTGCGAACGGGCCGCGGTGCTAGGCGCCGCGGGTGGTCCGCTCCTATTGGGCAAACAGGTGAAACAGGGGGTGACCGTTGCGGCGGCCCGAAATGAATGGAGGATTTGTTTTGAAGATTAGCATGGTTGGCATCGATCATAGTAAGGCGGGACTTTCCTGTCGGGAGCGCTTTTCCTTTACGAAAAACGCGGCGGTGGAAAGTCTGGAACGCTTGCGGGAAAAATGGCCGGACTGCGGCTGTGTGCTGCTGTCCACCTGCAACCGGACGGAGCTTTGGATTTCCGGACAGGAAGCGGAGCAGGAGGCGTCCGCGGAGCTTCTGTGCCAGCTGAAGGATTCCACGCCGGAAGAATTCGGCCCGGTGTTCGTCACCAGGCGCGGAGGGGAGGCGGTGATGCATCTGCTGGAGCTGGCCAGCGGAATGAAATCACAGATTTTCGGCGAGGACCAGATCGTCACGCAGGTAGGTGATGCCATCGCCCTGGCTCGAGAAGGCGGATTTGCGGACTCCGTGCTTCAGCGGCTGTTCCAGATGGCGGTAACTGCCGCCAAACGCGTGAAAACGGAGGTCTGCCTCACTTCGGCGGATCAGTCCTCGGCGGCGGGTGTGGCGTCTCTTTTAAAACAGGAATTCGGTTCGCTTTCCGGACTGCCCTGTCTGGTGATCGGCAACGGTGTCATGGGACGGCTGACCGCGGAGACTCTGCGGAAGGAGGGCTGTCAGGTCCATGTCACCCTCCGGCAGTATAAATACGGAACCGCGGTGATTCCCGACGGCTGTCAGGCGGTGCCTTATGAAGAACGAATTTCCTTGCTTTCCCGGATGAAAGCCATTGTCAGCGCCACGGCCAGCCCTCACTATACGCTGAAACGCGAAGAATTGGAACCGATTCTTACGGATGGAGAACGGCGCGTGTTCGCGGATTTGGCGGTGCCTCGGGACATCGAACCCGCCATCGACCAACTGGCGGGAGCGGTGGTCTACGATATCGATCAAATCGGCGGTTCCTCGAGAAACGATATTTCCCAAGAGGAGTTAGACCACGCCGAGTCGATTCTGCGGGAAGCCATGGACGAGTTTGCCAATTGGTATTATTTCCGCGACTTTCTTCCTAAGGTTCAGCAGATCAGCCGCACCGCCTCGGACGACATTCTCTGGAGGGCGAATCGATCCATTCACAGCTTGGATCTGTCCAGCGAGGAGGAGGAACGGCTTCAAAGCGGCGTTCGTCAGGCGGCATCCAAGGTTCTTTCCAAGCTGATGTTTGGTCTGCGAGACAATCTGGATCGCGAGCTTTGGCAGGACTGTTTGGAAAGTCTGGAAAAATCGGCAATGAAATAAAGAAACGGTCGGAGAGCCGGCGGAGAAGGAGCAGCAATGATGATGAAATTATACGATGAAATGCAGGCGAAGCAAGCTTCGGACATTTCCAGCATAAATTCCACGGACGGCGATCTGACGGACCTCAGATCGCGTGGAAGATTATTTGTGGTCGGTCTGGGCCCGGGAAACCGCGCGCAAATGACGGGCCAGGCGCTGGCCGCGTTGGAAGAGAGCGACGTGATCGCCGGATACGATGTCTACATCGATCTAATTCGGGAACAGTTTAACCATAAAATGTTTTTGTCAACCCCTATGCGAAAAGAAGCGGACCGCTGCCACATGGCCATTCGGGAAGCGTTAAAAGGCCGGACGGTCTCTATGGTCTGCAGCGGGGATGCGGGGGTTTACGGCATGGCCGGATTGATGTATGAGATCGCCCAGCAGTACGATCCGCTGGAAATTGAGATCGTTTCGGGCATCACGGCGGCTTGCAGTGGTGCGGCGGTTTTAGGTGCGCCTTTAATTCACGATTTCGCGGTGATCAGCTTGAGCGATCTGCTCACGCCGTGGGAGCGGATCGAACAGCGCCTGGACGCGGCTTCTTCCGCCGATTTCGTGATCTGTCTTTACAATCCCTCCAGTAAGAAGCGTCACGATTATTTAAGCAAAGCCTGTGACATCATATTGAATCATCAAGCCGGAACCACGGTTTGCGGCATCGTGAAAAACATCGGTCGGGAAGGCGAGTGCGGCCGCCTTCTCACGTTAGAGGCACTTCGGAACACGGAAGTGGATATGTTCACCACCGTATTTATCGGCAACTCCCAAACCAAGGAAATCGGGGGCAAAATGGTAACCCCTCGCGGATATCGCAATGTTTAGAGTGCTTTTGTTTGCGGGGACCACGGAAGGCCGCAAAATCGCAGCGTTTTTAGCCGGGGCCGAAAACGTGGAAAGCCTGGTGTACACCGCTACCGAATACGGCGGGAAATTGATTTCTGAGGAGGACCCTCGGAATCGGCTGTCCATTCGCGGCCGCCGGGTAAGCGGAGAGGAGATGGAAGGTCTGATGAAGGAATTTCGACCGGATCTGGCCATCGACGCCACTCACCCTTACGCGCAGGTGGTGACCGAAAACCTTCGACGGGCCTGCGAGACCGCCGGCGTATCCTATCTGAGGGTCCTGCGGGAGAATGGACTACGATCCGGGCGAGCTGCGTTTGTGGAAGTGGACAGCGTGGCAGCCGCGGTGGAATTTCTCAGAGACAAGCCCGGAAACGTTCTGGCGGCTACCGGGAGCAAAGAGCTTCCGCTGTTCACATCGCTGCCGGACTACGTTCAACGGGTCTATCCCCGAATTCTGCCTTTGGCCGGGGCGGTGGAGCGCTGCCTGGACTTGGGCTTTCCCGCCGGGCATCTGATCTGTATGCAAGGTCCGTTTTCGGAAGAAATGAACGTGGCCACTCTTCGACAGATCCAGGCCCAATTTTTAGTAACCAAGGATTCCGGTGAAGTGGGCGGCTTTTCCGCAAAACTTCGGGCCGCCGAACAGGCCGGCGCACAAGTCGTCGTGGTAGGGCGGCCCCCGCAGACGGAGGGACTGGCCTTCTCCCGCCTGGAGGAATATCTGGAACAGCAGTATGGCCTTCGTTCTCAAGTTCCTTTGAGCGGGACGGAGCCGGCTTTACCTCCGCGGCAAGAGGAACGGTTCAACGAGGAACGGAACACCGGAACCGATCCGCAAATGTTTCCGTTTTTTGTCCGAATCAAGGAGCGGCCGGTCACGGTAATTGGCGCCGGACGGATCGCGGCCCGGCGAATCGGCACTCTTCTGAAGTTTTCTCCCCGGTTGACCGTGATCGCGCCGAACCCTTGCGAGACGGTGGCGGCGTGGGCGGACGAGGGCCGTGTGGTCCTGTTGAAACGAGAGTATTCGGAAGGCGATTGCCGGGGGGCTGATTTTGTCTTAGGAATTACCGATTCCCGAGAAGTCAACCATCGGGTCTTTGAAGAATGCCGGTCTCTGGGGATCCCCGTCAATCTGGCGGATTGCCCGGAGGAGTGTTCTTTTTACTTCCCCGGTGTGGTAACGGAGGGCCCGTTGATCGTGGGAATCACCGCGGGAGGGACGAATCACCAAAAAGCCGCGGAGGCTGTTGGTATCATCGGAGCGGCATTGAAAGAAAGTGGAGGACAGAATCTTTGAGCAGAGATAAAAATACCATTGTG
>CAUHLX010000040.1 GCA_959606705.1 uncultured Bacillota bacterium
GGAAATCACCGGCTTCAGCTTGATCTCCAAGGTATCGCTTTTGCGCTGAACTTTAAGAGTGACGTCCTTGCGGATCTGATTGATGGCTTCCTGCACCTCTTTGGCACTGGAGACTTTCTGACCGTCAATTTCCAGAATGCTGTCGCCGATCTCCAATCCGGCCTTCAATCCGGGATTGATGGTTTTTCCATCCTCCGTGGGGATTTCCTCCAGCCCTACGACCAATACTCCTTTGACATCCATTTTTACCCCGATGGAATGTCCCCCGGGAATCAATGTCTTTTGAGGAAGTACACTAATCGTAACATCCTTCATGGGCAGGTTCAATACTTTTGTTTGATCCGCGTAAATTTGTATTTGATCGGGAACTCCGGCCAGAACGACACCGCCTACGGTAAGCAGCGCCAGCGCAAAACAGAGAAGCAGCCAAGCTGACTTTTTTATCATTTGTTTATTCATTTCACCCTCCCTCAGCTTTCAAAATCCTGTAGAAGCTCTGACAGCTGGTCCTCGTTCTGTTTTACGATCCCACGTTCAAACAGCTTCTGATCCGATTCACTCAATAAAGAGAATGAAATATCAGTGGTGCGAATCAGGCGGGCTTTTTTCCCTTCTTCACAATAGTAAACCTTGATTGCGCCATTGTCCTCGCGAATTAAATAATAGGGTCCGTCGATGTCGTCGATCCCTTCCGGACGCTCCTGATCCGCCGTCGGTTCGACTCCGTCCGACCGCTCCGAATCGGAATCCGTCCGGTTCGTGTCCTCTCCTTCGAAATCCTCCGCATCGACGGAATCCGTGATTCCTCCCGTGGAAGGAGCTCGGTATCCGCCGGCAGGCTGGGGATTTACCGCCTGCTTGGCCGAATCCTTTTGTTTCACATCGTTATCCTTCTGCTGCGCGGTCAGTGCCGGTTTGGGATCGGGTTGATTGGAGTTCCCGTCCTCCGCGGATCCTTTATTGATCCAATATCCGAAAATCAGCAGTCCCGCTATGACAAAAAGAAACGCTTTTCCTCTAAAAAAGCTCTTTTTTTGACTGAACATTGCCATCACCTCAAGTCTATTGTGGGCAGTGTTCGCCGCTTTTATTCTAACGGACGGAGATTTTGTCCTTCCATTTGTCAAAGGTTTTTTCACCGATTCCGCTGACGCGTTTTAAATCTTCGATTTTCCCATACGGGCCATTTTCCTTGCGGTCCTCTATGATTCGCTCCGCAGTCGCCGGTCCCACTCCCGATAGCCGCTGTAAAGTCTCCGAATCCGCGGTGTTCAAATTAATTTTATCACCCGCAGCACCTTGCTCGTCCATTGAAGAAGCTCCGGCGGCCGCCTCCTCTTTTGTGGGGATACGGATCAGCTCTCCGTCATTCAGTATCCGCGCCAGATTGACGGATGAGGCGTCCGCATCGGCAGCCAACCCGCCGGCCAGCTCCACCGCCTCATAGACACGGCTGCCTTCCCCCGCCTTCACCACTCCCGGAGAACACACCGCGCCTTCCACATCGATCACCATAAGCTGCGGAGCCTTCTCCTTCTCCTTCTCCTTCACCAGCTCCGCGGCCGCTTCCGTCACCGCTGCTCCCTGCTCATTTTCCAGGATCAGTTCATCTCCGATCGTTTCCTTTCGGTCTCCTAAAAACACGAAAAGAGCCGCTGCCGCTAAAAGAACTGCGGCTGCCGCTCCGATTCGCTGTTTTCGATCCATTTTTTCCACCCAAGCAAACATGGCTGATTCCTCCTTTTGCTTGAGTATAATCCAAAATATGGAACATGTCAATATCTTCATCAAATAGTATTTTTTACATCAACCATTTCGTCCGTGAAGGCTTCGTCCATAACGGAGATCAAACTGCCATCCCCCTTTTGTCCATACAATTCCCGACGGCAAACACTCAGCAGCTCCTTGGCAAACGGACGTCCTAAAAATCGGAATAAACTCTGCCCGATCAATTCCGGATTAAGGTTGGCCGCGCTTCCACAGCGCACCAGGGTAGTTAACACAATATGATTATCGTCAACAACAGACCCTTTCAACTCCAAAATCAACGGTTTGATATCGACTTCCACCATTTTTTTCGTTTTTTTCTGCCGCTTTTCCGCTCGTATCTCCGGTTGGGACAGAAATGCTTCCAGAACCGATTCCGGACTCTCTCCCCTTGCGGAAAGGAATCCCCGTATTCCGTCAGCTCCCTCCTCCTCCGGACAGCGGACTTGGATTTCATAACGGCCGGCATAGATTCGAGCCGCCAAAGAGGTCTTGGTCTTTGGTACCTCTTTACAATCCGATACGAAAATTCCTTCCGGCAGGACGGAGTTTAACCGATCGACGATCTCCTTCGGCGGGCATGCTCCCTCCATGTCAAATTCCAGGTAATCTCCCGCGCTTTCGTAACCCAGAGAGAGCGGCTGGGCAAAGTTCATCTTCGGATGGGGATTGAATCCGTGGGAATGCTCCAGTCGAATACCGACTCGCTTAAAAGAACGCTTGAACAGCCGCAGCATGTCCAGATGAGAGGTGTAACGGATGACTCCATGTTTCTCAAAGCGTATGACGTATCTGCTCAAAGCGTTCCCTCCCTCGTACATTTGATTCGCTGATTGATTCCGCAGCCGGCACAGCCCCGGCGGCAATCCCGGGTCGTCTGTTCCTCCCTTGCCTTCCGATCCTCCGAAATGAGGAATTCCTTGGTGATCCCGCTGTCGATGAGATCCCAGGGCAGCACATCCTGATGGTCTCCGTCGTATTGGGCGTAGAATTCCTCGCTGATCCCGGTGTCTTCCAGGGCTTGTCTCCACAGCTCGTATTTGAAATGCTCCCGCCAGCCATCCATGCGGCAGCCCAGCTCCCAAGCTCGAATCAGCAGCGGCGAGGTCCTGCGGTCTCCTCTGGCAAATACCGCCTCCATACGGCTGGTGTCCGTACCATGGTACTGGAAGCGGACTCCCTTCAGCTTGCGCAGCTGATCCGCCAGGTAGCGATGTTTTTCCGTGAACTGCTCCGCGCTGTCCTGGGGGTGCCATTGAAACGGAGTGTGGGCTTTGGGAACAAAGTTGGAAACGCTCACCGTCAGATTGAACCGCCCCAGCTTTCCTCCGTTCTCTTCCTTCGCAATCGAGATGATGGTTTTCGCAATCTCCACAATTCCATCCAGATCCGCAAATGTTTCGGTGGGCAAGCCCACCATAAAATAAAGCTTGATGCTGTTCCACCCTAAGGAAATCGCCTGCCGGGCGGCACCGTAGATATCCTCCTCCTCAATCCCTTTATTGATCACATCGCGAAGTCTCTGTGTTCCCGCTTCGGGGGCGAAGGTCAGGCCGGTTTTCTTGTAGCCTTGAATCTCTTCCAGCACTTGAAATGAAAAGGAATCCAGCCGCAGGGAGGGCAGTGAAAGCGCCACGTTGTTTTCCCGGCAGGTGGCCATCAGCTCGGTGACCAGCGGTTCGATTTGCGAGTGATCGCTGGTGGAAAGAGACAGGATGGACATTTCCTCATAGCCGGTGCTTTCGATCTGCTTTTTGGCCAGCTCGATAATCCGCTCTTTGGAACGCTCCCGCACCGGTCGATAAATCATGCCGGCCTGGCAAAAACGACACCCTCTGGTACAGCCTCGGAATATTTCAATGACCGAACGGTCGTGAACCACCTCAATCAGCGGTACGATGGGCTCTTCCGGAAAATCCGCGGGATCCAGAAACTCCACCATTCGTTTTTCCACTCGATCCGGAGCGTTTGCAACCAGCTTTTCATACCGGCAAACACGTCCGTTTTCCCCGTAAATCGGCTGATAAAACGCGGGAACGTAAACCCCCGGAATCTGAGCCGCTTCCTCCAGAAACGCTCGCTTCGGCGCGCCGCTTTCCTTCCATTTCCCATGGAGGGCACAAATCTCAGGCAGAACATCCTCCCCATCTCCCAATAAAAAGAAGTCCACCAGCTCCGCCAGAGGCTCGGGATTGAACGCGCAGGGGCCTCCCGCCGCGATCAGGGGCATGTCCTCTCCCCGGTCTTTGCCGTAGAAGGGAATCCCTCCCAGAGACAGCATATTCACCAGATTGGTAAAGGACAGCTCATACTGCAAGGTAAATCCCAGGATATCCATTTCTTTAATCGGCGTCTGAGTCTCCAGCGTGAATAAAGGCATCCCTTCTTCTCTCATCAGCGCCTCCATATCCAAAGCCGGCGCGAACACTCGCTCGCAATATACCTCCGGCAGACGGTTCAGCACATGATAAATGATTTGAAGTCCTAAATAAGACATCCCGATCTCATAGGTATCCGGAAAGGCGAACCCAAATCGGGTTTTCACCGACCGGGGATCCTTCCGCACGGCGTGCAGCTCCCCTCCGATGTAACGGGCAGGCTTCTCCACTCGTGCCAAAAGCTTGTCCAGAATCACGTTTTCCTTCATATGTTTTTTTTCCTCCGTTTCTGTGCCAGCAGTTTTTCAAAATCCGCGTAAATCCCGCAGTCGTAAATCCCGGCCAGCAGTTCATCCTCCGAAAGCTGTCCACGATAACTCCCCTTCTCGTTGACGACGGTAAAGATCCGATTGTCCATGGGCCGATAGGAATGAATTACCTTGATGGCTTTGGTATGGCAGCGGCAGACCACCAGCTTTTCCCGGTTTCTTGGGCCACCCGTTCGGATGTCCTTGGCCACCTTGTAAAACAAAAAGCCCCGGTCCGCGCGCCCCGCCAGAAAAAGATTGATTCCCAGCGCGCTTACTAGAAGATTCATACCGTTATATTGTACCAAGTAAATCCCCAAAAAGAAAAGGAAAAGTGAAAACAGTCCCGAAAAAAAACGCGAAACCTTTTCCGCTCGTCCGAAGCCAATAAAAAAAGACAGATAAAGCTTGGTGATCTTTCCCCCGTCCAGCGGATAAAACGGCATCAAATTAAACAGTCCCAGAACTAAATTGGCCAGAATGATATCTGCCAACAGCTGGGACAGTACCAGCTGATTCAGAAAAAACAAAGCCGCCGCCGTAATCAGGTTGAAAGATGGTCCGGCCAAATGGATCAGCAGCTCGTGGAACGGTCGGATAAAGCCCTCTCGAAGATGCATGACGCCTCCGAACAGGCCGGCGGAGATTTTCTCCGGAGTGTAACCCAGCGCCCGGGCCGCCGAGGCATGCGCCAGCTCGTGAAGGTAGGAAAACAGTGCCGAGGCGAAGGCAAACAAGCTGTTTCCCGACATCGCTATAAGAAACAGCAGCAGAAAAAAGGACAGGGACAGTTCCGTCCGTATTCCCAATGAAGTAAAACGAATCATAAAAGACGCCTAAAAGGCGATGTAATCCGCCGGATTTACAATTTTTCCATTGACCCAGAGTTCAAACCGCAGACAGTTGTCCCCACCTGGGGAGACAGAAGCGATGAGCTGCCCTTTTTTCACCTTTTCCAGCGGTTTTACATAAACTTTGGTACAGCCCCCATAAAGAGAAACGATTTCGTTCCCATGGGTAATTTTCACCAGTGTTCCGCCATATTCCGAGCTTTCGCCCACCTCGGCTACGGTGCCGCCGCCCACGGCGTAAACCTGAAGCTCTTCTTGAGAGTAGAACTTCATTCCCCGTTCAAAGCCGGATTCGGCTTTTCCGTAATAGCCCTCCTGCTTTCCAAAGACGGAGACTGCCGCCGTCTCATTGGCGGGAGGTGAAAACGACAATTTTTTCCCGGATCCGAAGCCTCCTTCTTCCACCGCCGACGGCAGTACCTTGATCTGGGCAAACACCGATTTTGCGGAAGCTGCCAGATCATCGCCGCTCAAATCGGTGGTCATCTGGGTGTGAAAGGTCTCCAGCGCCCGGTTGGCTATGGCAATGTCCATTTTTTTAATCACAATGACGGCCAGCACGATCAAAATGCAGATCGCCAGCTGAATCATCAGCCTTCCGGCCCATTTGTTCGTTCCGCCGCCGTAATATCCCCGATAACCGGCCCTTCCCGGTCCTTTTCTTTTCCGTACCATAAAAAAAGTCCCCTCCTGTCTCTCTTTAAAGATATGACAGGAGAGGGCCGGAAATGACTCGCATCCTGGAACGCGGTCCGTTCCCTGGGTTATTCGTCGAAGTATTCGAACTCGTAATCGATGATCCGAACGGTATCTCCGTCCTCCAATCCCATTTCCTTTAATCGTTCCAGCGCGCCCTTTTCCTCCACGTAGCGGTACAGGTAACGCAGAGAGCCCGGATCGTTAAAATTCGTGGAGTTGAAAATCTTTTGCAGCTGTTTCCCATTAAGGACGTACACCTCCTTATCCTTGGAGACGTAAATCTCCCGGTAATCCGGGTCTTCGCCGTCCAACTCGGGATCGAAGTATTCCACCGGTTCCTCGATGATCGGCTCATCGGCCAGGCGCGCCAGCTCCGCCGCCACGGCGTCCAGCAATTCCTTCACTCCGTGATTGATGGGAGCGGAAATCGCAAAGACCCGATATCCCTTTTCTTCCGCGTAAGAAGTAAAGGTGGAAATCTGTTCGTCCGTGGCCAGATCGATCTTATTCGCGGCGATGATCTGCGGTTTTTGGATCAGTTTCTTTCCGTAGGAAGAAAGCTCCGTGTTGATTTTTTCAAAATCCTCGATGGGGTCCCTTCCTTCGGAGCCGGCTACGTCCACTACGTGAACCAAAAGCCTGGTCCGCTCGATGTGTTTTAAAAAATCCAGTCCCAGTCCCGCTCCGGTATGCGCGCCTTCGATCAAACCGGGAATGTCAGCCATGACAAAGCTGGTGTCATACAGCTGAACCACCCCTAAATTGGGAGTGATCGTGGTGAAATGGTAATCCGCGATCTTCGGCGCCGCACTGGTGGATACCGAGAGCAGAGTGGATTTTCCCACGTTGGGGAAACCGATCAGTCCCACATCCGCAATCAGCTTCAACTCCAGCGCCACGCTCCGTTCCTGGGCAAAGCCGCCGGCTTCCGCGAAATTAGGGGCTTGCCGCACGGAATTTTTAAAGTTGACGTTCCCTTTGCCGCCCTTTCCCCCCTTCGCCGCCACATACCGTTCTCCGTCACGGATCAGATCCTTCATTACCCGATTGGTGGCTTCATCGATGATCACGGTTCCCACCGGCACCTTGATGATCAAATCTTCGCCCTTTTTCCCAAACTGCTTCTTTTTGCGGCCATCCTCGCCGTTTTCCGCCTGGTACTTCCTCTTGTATCGGAAGTCCATCAAGGTGCGCAGATTCCGATCCGCTAAAAAGACCACGTCGCCGCCTTTTCCGCCGTCGCCGCCGTCCGGCCCCCCTTGGGGTACGAAAGGCTCGCGGCGAAAGGACACCGCTCCGTTTCCGCCTTTTCCTGATATAATTGTTATTTTCGCACGGTCTACGAACATCCCGTCCTCCTCTTTGGCTCGTCCCGAAACTTTCCGAGAACTCCGGCCTCTATTTTTCACTTAAAAGAAAAGTCCCCGTGGCTAGCACAGGGACCGATGTTTTAAGCTTCTTTCGGGTAAACGCTTACCTTTTTTCTTGTCTTTCCGTATCTTTCGAAACGAACGACACCTTCCACCTTCGCGAACAAGGTATCATCGCCGCCGATGCCTACGTTATTGCCCGGATGAATCTTGGTTCCTCTTTGTCTCACCAGGATGCTGCCAGCGTTGACCAACTGTCCGTCAGCTCTCTTAACTCCAAGACGTTTCGACTCACTGTCGCGTCCGTTCTTCGAGCTTCCTACACCTTTCTTACTTGCCATAAGACCACACCTCCCTTATCCTGTGCTGTCCTTGCCATATGTTCCGAAGCTCTCCTGTTAAAGGATAGCTTGGCCGATTGCAGATAAATTATTCGGATTTTTCTTCCGTCGCCGCTTCGTCGGCAGGCTTTTTCGCCGCTTTCTTTGCCGCAGGTTTCTTTTCGGCTTTTTCAGCCTTGTCTTCCGCGGGCTTTGCCGCTTTCTTCGCAGCGGGTTTCTTCGCCGCAGGCTTTTCCGCCTTCTCGGCTGCCGGCTTTGCCGCCTTCTTCGCCGCGGGCTTCTTTTCCGCTTTTTCCGCGTTGTCTTCCGTCGACGGAGCCGCTTCTTCCGCCTTTGCGGGCTTCTCAGCCTTCGCCGCAGGCTTGTCGGACTTCAGTTTCTTTCCGTCCAGCACCAATCCATCGATCTGAATCTTGGTGTAAGGCTGTCTGTGGCCCTGCTTCTTTCTGTAGTCTTTCTTAGACTTGTACTTGAAAATGATGACTTTGTCGCCCTTGCCATTTTCAATGACATTTCCCTCAACCTTGGCTGCGTCCACGGAGGGAGTCCCCACCAGAACCGTCTTGCCGTCGTTGAGAATCAGCACCTTGTCAAAGGTCACCTTATCTCCCGCCGAAACATTCAGTTTCTCTACGGAGATGACGTCACCTTCCTGTACCCGGTACTGCTTACCACCGGTTTCAATTACTGCATACATGTTTTTCTTACCTCCTCTAACCAGTCTCGCCATCCCGGGTGGAGCCGGATCTTCCTTGGAAAATCAAACTCACTTCCAATCGTATGTCCTGTTTGACAATGTTACCCTTTCTGAGCGGCTTACATTTCGATATGATATCATAAACGTGAACGAATGTCAATGAAAACCTTTGAAAATGGCGCTCCCAAAGTAGGAACGCCATTTTCCGTGTGTTAAGGTTCTATTTTTGTTCGAGTCTTGCGAAGGGATGCCGGTTATTCCACATTCTCCTTGGTTACCAGCTGTAAATCCACGGGGATAAATTCATCCACGGTCTCGCCCTTGATGATCTTCACCGCGCTGTCCACGCCCATGGCGCCGATTTCCTTCGGCAGCTGCTGGACGGTAGCGGCCATGTCCCCCGCTTTGATCGCGGCCAGAGCGTCGTCGGTGGCGTCAAAGCCTACGACCATGATCTCTCTTCCGGAAGCCTTGATCGCTTCCAGGGCACCCAGTGCCATCTCGTCGTTATGAGCGAAAACAGCCTGGATCTCCGGCTGGGACTGAAGCATGTCCTCCATGACGCTCATGCCTTCGGAACGGTCAAACTGTGCCGTCTGCTTGGCCACGATGTCCAGCTTTCCATCCACGGCCTTGTGGAAGCCTTCGCCCCGGTCTCTGGTCGCGGACGCTCCGGGAATACCCTCCAGCTCCACTACCTTGCCGGAGCCGCCCAGCTGCTCCAAGATGAATTCACCGGCCATTTGTCCGCCGGCCACGTTATCCGATGCGATGTGAGTCACCACTTCGCCGGAGGTAGCCGAACGGTCCAAAGTCACCACCGGAATCTTCGCGTCGTTGGCCGCCGCCACCGCGTTGCCCACCGCGTCGGAGTCCACCGGATTGATCATGATCAGGTCCACGCCCTGATTGATCAGATCTTCTACGTTCGTCATCTCTTTCGTGGAATCATTGTTGGAATCCAAAGCGATCAGATTTGCGCCCAACTCGTCGGCCTTGGCCTTCGCGCCTGCCTGAAGATCCACAAAGAACGGATTGTCTTGAGTGGAAATGACCAGTCCGATGTTCACCGCATTGTCCTTTTCCGAGGTCTTGTCGCCGTCGCCGCCGCTTCCACAGCCGAACAGAGCCAGCACCATCATCAACGTCAATGCGGCCGCTAAAACCTTTTTCCATGATTTTTTCATTTTCTCTCCTCCTCACTTGATTGAAATGAAATACGATTGATTTATCTTTAACCCTTGCGGTTAAATTCATACCGTCACTTGGATTTTTGTTTTCGGTCCATCAGCACCGCGGCCAGAATCACCACGCCCTTGACCACATCTTGATAATAGGAGCTGACATGCATCAGGTTCAGCGCGTTGTTCAACACGCCGATGATCAGCGCGCCGATGGCGGTTCCCAGGATTGTCCCCACACCTCCGGCCATACTGGTTCCGCCCAGCACGACCGCCGCGATGGCGTCCAGCTCGTAACCGGTCCCCGCGTTGGGCGTGGCGCTGCCCAGACGGGCCGTCACGATAATCCCCGCCAGAGCGGCCAGCAGCCCGGAAACGGAATAGACGAAGATTTTCACACGGTCCACCTTGATTCCGGAGTACAGTGTGGCTTCCTCATTATTCCCCAATGAATAGATGTAGCGTCCCATCCTCATGTGATTTAAGATGTAGTAGGCGATGAGAAAGACCGCCAGCATGATGATCACCGGGATCGGGATAATGTTTACGGGTTCTTCCAGCGCTCCGAAGAGATGTCCGGGAATATAGCCCTTGCCGATGCTCATAAAGGAGCCCGCCGTCTCGGAGATCTGCGGGTCTTGTGTCACCAGACTGATGGGTTTTCCGCCGGCAAACACCAAGGCAACGCCCCGCAGCAGAGTCATCGTACCCAAGGTGGCGATGAACGGCTGCAGCCGGCCTTTGCTGATGAGAATTCCATTGGCAAACCCCAGTGCCAGGCCCAGAAGCAGCGTCAGTATGATCGCCAGAAACAGATCCATGCCCGACATCAGCAGATATGCCACCAAAACACCGGAAACCGCTAAAATCGATCCCACGGAAAGGTCAATGCCTCCGATGAGAATGGCGAAGGTCATGCCGGTGGCGATCACCGCGTTGATAGAGGTCTGCCGCAGAATGGACAGAAAATTGGTGAAGGTGGCAAAGCGGGGTTCCATCAAGCCGATGACGATACAGGCCGCCAGCAGGATCAGAAGAGGCTTCTGCGTCCGGAACACCTGAAGGGCCCCTCTTTTTAATTTGTTTGAACCGGGGTCGTTTCCCGTGTTTTTTAATTGCTTTGGCATCGCTCGTTGGCTCCTTTCCCAATGGCCAGGCCCATGATCTTTTCCTGGCTGGCTTCTTCAATCGGCAGAATCCCGGTCACCCGGCCTTCGTGCATGACCATGACTCGATCACTCATTCCCAGGATCTCCGGCATTTCAGAGGAAATCATGACGATGCTCATGCCTGCCTCTTTAAACTGATTGATCAAATCGTATATCTCTTTTTTCGCGCCCACGTCTACGCCGCGGGTCGGTTCGTCCAGAATCAGGACTTTGGGATTGGTCAGCAGATTTTTGGCCAGAGACACCTTTTGTTGGTTGCCTCCGGAGAGAAACTTTACCAGCTGATTCATTCCGTTGGTCTTGATGGACATTCCGTCAATAAAACCTTGAGTGGCTTCCTTCTCTCTTTTTCCGCTCAGGTGCCCGGTCTTCGACACAAATTCCCGCAGGGACGAAAGCGTGGTGTTTTCTCGGACCGAAAGTCCCAAGACGATGCCATTTTCCTTTCGATCCTCCGACACGTAGGCGATTCCCTGTGAGATTGCTTCTTTTGGGTTCCTGACCCGTATCTGCGTTCCATCCAGCTCTACGTAACCTTCATCGATGGGATAGACACCGTAAAGTGTCCGCGCCAATTCCGTACGGCCCGCCCCCATCAATCCGGCAACTCCCAGAATTTCTCCCTTCCTCACCTCGAACGAAACATCCTTTACCAACGAATTGGTAAGCCCGTGAACGGATAGGACGGCGGCTCCTGGGGTGGTTTCCACTCTGGGATACTGCTCGGACAGCTTCCGGCCAACCATCATTTCGATCAGTTGATCCTCATCCAGTTGATCGATGGCCCGCTCCCCAATGAGATGTCCGTCCCGAAGAACGGTAACGTCATCGGCGATCTGAAAGATCTCCCCCAAACGGTGAGAGATGTAAACAATGCTGGTTCCCTGTCGGCGAAGCTCGCGAATGACATCAAACAGCGTCTCCGTCTCTTTTAAAGTCAAGGCGCCCGTAGGCTCGTCCATGACGATGACCCGCGCGTTGAACGAAAGAGCCTTGGCGATTTCCACCATCTGCTGCTTGCCCACCGACAGATCACAGACCTGAGTCTTGGGGCTTTCCTTCATCCCCAAACGGTCCAGCCACTGCTGGGAATCAGCGTACAGCTTCTTCCACTTGATCTTCCGGACCCCGTTCAGCGGCTCGCGGCCCAGATAAATATTCTCCGCGATGGAAAGATGCCGAATCAAATTCAATTCTTGATGAATGATGACAATTCCGTGCTCCTGCGCGTCTTTGGTCGTGTGAAACACCACTTCTTTTCCATCGAGAAAAACCTGACCGGCGGTCCTGGTGTAAACTCCGGTGAGAATTTTCATCAGCGTGGATTTCCCCGCGCCGTTTTCTCCCAGAAAGGCCATGACCTTGCCTTTATATAAATTGAAATCCACCTGGTCGAGAACCCGGACGCCGGAAAATTCTTTGGTGATTCCTTTCATGGAAACGATGATTTCCTTTTTCTGCTCGGACATTTTTCCGCCTCCAACATTCGATTAAAATACCACTCCGGAAACCAGAATCACGTTGGCGTACGGAGTACATTCTCCGGTTCGTACCACCGCCCGGCTTTCCAGGGTTCGCTCTTTAAAAGTCCGGTGAGAAACGTATTCCAGTTCGACTCGAATTGCTTCTTTCCCTTCCATTTCTTCAATTAACCTCAGCAGTTTTTGATGAAGCTCCGGACTGGCCGTTTTGATTTCCTCCGCCAAAATCACCATTTACACCCGCTGTTCCGAAAGAACGGCGGACAGGACCGAAAGGAAATCAGGGACTCCCGCTTTCACCGCCAAGTCGATTTTCTCCACATTCTCGGGAACGGGAAGCCCCGCGTCTCCGATGGTCAAGCTCTGCGTATGTCCCAAATCGGAAATGACATAGGACAACTGTGAATTCAGCAAAATGCCTTTTTTCATGGTTTCCTCCTAAATATAG
>CAUHLX010000041.1 GCA_959606705.1 uncultured Bacillota bacterium
CACGGAGCTTTTAGGGACGGTAAGAAGCACGCCGCAATTCAGTCATAAGTCCTACGGAGAAAGCTTTTACTGCTTTCTGCTGGGAGTGCTGCGCAAGAGCGGTTATCAAGACGAGATTCAAGTGGTGGTATCGGAACGGCTGATCTGGGACATCGTGCTGGAACCCGGACTTCGAGTACGGATCACGGGGCAGATCCGAACCTACAACGAAAATCTGGAGGGAAGAAACAAACTGAACGTAGTGGTCTTTGCCCGGGAATTTGAACATTGGGATGGGGATCCTGACGCGGCCGACGAGAACAAGGTGTCCTTGGAAGGATTCCTGTGCAAGCGTCCGATCCGCCGGATGTCGCCGCTGGGACGGGAAATCTGCGATCTGATGCTGGCGGTCAATCGAATGTACAACAAATCCGATTACATTCCCTGCATCGCCTGGGGACGGAACGCGGGCTACGCGGGAGGCCTTTCGGTAGGCGACCGAATCCGGATCACCGGAAGAATTCAAAGCCGGGAATATCGGAAAAAGGACGAGGAGGGGAACGTGACCACCAAGGTGGCCTATGAAGTTTCCATTTTAAAAATAGAAGAATAAAAAGAGTTAAATCGTTGAAAACCGCCAGCGTTTCCAATGAATACATAAAAAACGCCAACTCGTAAATCCTATAGAAAAAAGGAATTGCGAGGGAAGTGTATGAAAAAATTCAAAATGCCAAGTGCGTTTACGATTCTTTTCTTAATTATTATCGTCATCGCTGTCTTAACATGGATCGTTCCCGCGGGCACTTACGAGTATGTGGACCCAACCGCTACGCCCTTGGAGCCGGTCCCCGGGACCTACCAGGCGGCGGACCAGAATCCTCAAGGCTTCTGGGAGGTGCTGCGGGCCCCGATCGAAGGGTTTTTCAACGCGGTGGACATCATCGTGTTCATCCTGGTGATCGGAGGATTTTTGGGTCTGGTGACCGATACGGGAGCCATTGACGCGGGAATCGGCTCTATCGTTAAAAAATTGTCCGGCCGGGAGACGGTCATGATCCCCATCTTAATGGTGATCTTCGCTCTGGGAGGGACCATCTTCGGAATGTCGGAGGAAACCATCGCCTTTTATGTGCTGGTGATCCCCATCTTCATCGCGGCCGGCTTCGACTCGGTGACGGGTATGGCGGTCATTTTTCTGGGGGCGGGCATCGGCTGCCTGGGTTCCACGGTGAATCCCTTTGCCACCGGTATCGCCTCCGGATTTGCCGGCATTTCCATCGGAGAAGGAATCGTGCTGAGAATCATCATCCTGGCAGTCACCCTGCTGATGGGAATCTGGTTTGTGATGCGCTATGCGAAAAAAGTACAGGCCGACCCCTCCCGCTCGGTGGTCGCTCATATGAAGGAGAGCAACGAAAAGCATTTTCTGTCCGGGGAACAAGCAGAAATTCAGGTTCTCACCGGCAAACAGAAAGCGGTGCTGGCGGTATTCGCCATCAGCTTTTTCATCATGGTGCTGGGAGTGATCCCCTGGGCCAGCAAGTTCGACATCATGATCTTTGAGAATTTCAATCATTGGGTACTATCGCTTCCGGTGATCGGCATGGTGCTGGGAAATGTGACGCCGCTGGGAAACTGGTGGTTCGAGGATATCACCATTCTGTTCCTGCTGGCCTCCCTGATCTGCGGTCTGATCTGGCGGTGGTCGGAGCTGAAGTTCGTGGAGCTGTTCATCAACGGGGCCAAGGACCTGCTGGGCGTGGCACTGATCATCGGCATCACCCGAGGAATCGCGGTGGTCATGAACGACGGCGGCATGACGGCCACCATTCTTCATTGGGGTGAGGAATCCTTGAAATCCATGGGTTCCATCGCTTTTGTGGACTTGTCATATCTATTTTTCCTGCTGCTGTCCTTCCTGGTTCCGTCCTCGTCGGGACTGGCGGCCCTGGCCATGCCCATCATGGCGCCCATCGCGGATTTCGCGGATGTGGGCCGAGACCTGGTCATTACGTCCTACGCCTGCGCCAGCGGCCTGGTGAACCTGATCACCCCCACCAGCGGGGTTCTCATGGGAGCCCTGGCCATCGGCAGAATTTCCTACGGGACCTTCATCAAGTGGGTCTGGAAGTTCCTTTTGGCGCTGTTCATGGTGATTCTGGTGATTCTCAGTATCGCGGCGGTGGTGCCCGGCCTGTAGTGACTCGTTTCGTACTATTTTAATAGGGAAACAACTGTAAATCCCCGGCGGCTTCTCCGGGGATTTCTACAATTGTCCGGACTTGCGGGCTTTACTTGACAGGGGTTTCTCATGCGAATATAATTAGTTAGATAGTCTAAGTATTTTTATTTGGGAGGACCTTTTATGATAAAGACAGAACTTTGCGGCCTGCTGGGAGTGGAATTTCCAATCATTCAGGGAGGGATGGCCTGGATTGCGGACGCTTCACTGGCATCGGCGGTGAGCAACGCCGGAGGCTTGGGGATCATTTCCGCCATGAACGCCGACGCGGATTGGGTCAGAAATGAAATCCGCAAGACCCGTACCATGACGGACCGGCCTTTTGGCGTAAACATCATGCTGATGAGTCCCTTTGCGGAGGCGGTGGCCGACGTGGTGGCGGAGGAAAAGGTGGATGTGGTGATCACCGGCGCGGGGAATCCTCCCGCAAAATACATAGAACGCTGGAAGCGTGCGGGCATCACGGTGATTCCCGTGGTTCCTTCCGTGGCCATCGCCAGGATGGCGGAGCGCAACGGAGCGGATGCGGTCGTGGCGGAGGGCGGAGAGTCCGGCGGCCACATCGGCGATTTGACCACCATGACGCTGGTTCCCCAGGTGGTGGACGCGGTGAAGATTCCGGTGATCGCGGCCGGCGGCATCGGTGACGGCCGGGGGATCGCCGCGGCGCTGATGCTGGGAGCCTGCGGAGTTCAGGTGGGCACCCGCTTTCTGGTTGCCAGCGAGTGCACGGTACACGAAAATTACAAAAATAAGATACTGAAGGCCAAGGATACGGATACCATCTCTACGGGCAAGCGCCTGGGCCATCCGGTGCGAGCGCTGAAAAATCCCTTTACGAGAGGGTTCTTTAAAAAGGAATACGACGGCGGTGTAAGCAATTCCGAATTAGAGGCTTACGGAGCGGGGGCTTTGAGAAAAGCCGCCAAGGAAGGTGACGAGAAGAACGGCTGTTTCATGGCCGGACAGATCGCGGGGCTGGTAAAGAAAGAGCAGCCCGCGGCGGAGATCATTCGGGAAATGTTTGGGGAAGCGGAGGCGGTTCTCAAGGATCGCATGTCCGTGATCGAATCGAGGGTTTAGGAGAGGAAGGCGAGTAAAACATGGGGAAGATTGCATTTATGTTTTCCGGTCAGGGCGCTCAGTATCCGGGGATGGGGAAAGAGCTGTGCGACGTGTCCGCCGCCGCTCAGATCGTGTTTGATCTGGCGGATCAGTCGCGGCCCGACACCTCCACCCAATGCTTTGAAGGAACGAAGGAAGAGCTGCGGAGGACGGTGAATACTCAGCCCTGCGTGTACTGCGTGGATCTGGCGGCGGCGGCGGCGCTGCGGGAAGCCGGGATCACCCCGGACGCGGCGGCGGGCTTTTCTTTAGGCGAAGTGGCGGCTCTCACCTTTGCGGGCTGGTACGCGCCGCAGGACGGCTTTCAGCTGGTCTGCCGCAGGGCGAAGCTGATGGATGACGCGGCCGGCGAAGTAGAGACCGGAATGGCGGCCGTGATGCGTCTGGACAATGAAAGGATCGAGGCGCTGTGCGAAGAGCATAGCGGAGTTTATCCGGTGAACTACAATTGTCCCGGACAGCTGGTGGTGGCCGGCCGGAAGGAGCTGCTTCCGGCGTTTATGGAAAGCGTGGCCGCGGCGGGCGGCAAAGCGCTTCCCCTGGCGGTCTCCGGAGGCTTCCACTCTCCCTATATGGACAGTGCGGCGGCGGGGCTTTCCGAAGTGCTGGCGGAGATCCCGCCCAGAGAAGGAAAGCTTCCGGTTTATTCCAATGCCACGGCGGAACGGTATACGCTGGAAACCGCTTCTCAGCTTTTGGCGAAGCAGGTCAATCACCCGGTTCGCTGGCAGACGATCATCGAAAGGATGATTGCCGAGGGCTTCGATACCTTCGTGGAGGTGGGCCCGGGAAAAACGCTGGCCGGACTGGTGCGCAAGATCGACAAGGGGGTCCGGACCTGCGGGGTGGAAAACAAGGAAACGTTGAACGCGGCCATCGAGCTGCTGAAAGGAGAATAAATCATGTTGACGGGAAAAACGGCAGTGGTGACCGGCGGTTCCAGAGGAATCGGCAGGGCCATCGTGCTGGCGATGGCCAGACAGGGGGCCGACGTGGCGATTCTGTACGCGGGCAACAACGAGGCGGCGGCTCAGACCGCGGCGGAAGCCGAGGAATACGGAGTGCGGACCAAAACCTACCGCTGTGACGTGGCGAACGGGGAGCAGGCAGCCGAAACGATCAAGGAAGTGATTCGGGACTTCGGCGGAGTGGATATTCTGGTCAACAACGCGGGGATCACCAAGGACGGCTTGACTCTTTCCATGAAGGACGGAGATTTCGACGCGGTGATCGACACCAATTTGAAGGGTACCTTCCACATGATCAAGAGCGTTTACTCTCACATGATGAAGAAGCGGGCGGGCCGGATCATCAACATGTCCTCCGTCAGCGGAATCGCGGGCAACGCGGGACAGGTGAACTATTCGGCGTCCAAGGCCGGAGTGATCGGAATCACCAAGACGGTGGCCAGGGAGCTGGCGGGCCGGGGCGTCACCTGCAACGCCATTGCGCCGGGCTTTATCGACACGGATATGACCCAGGCGCTTTCGGATAAGGTCAAAGAGAACGCCTCGGAGATGATCCCCATGAAACGGATGGGAAAACCTGAGGACGTTGCCGCGCTGGCGGTGTTTCTGGCCAGCGACAACGCGGGATATATTACGGGCGAAGTCATTCGCGTGGACGGCGGTATGTGCATTTAAGGGAAGAAAGAGAGGGTTCGACCGATATGGAGATCAAGGATATTCGAGAACTGGCAAAGGTTCTGGAGGAATCCGGACTGACTTCGCTGGAGTTTGACGATGGAAAATCGAAGATCAAGCTGGAGAAAAATCCGGGAGCGGGAACGCAGACCGTGTTTGTAAACGGTGCGGCCGGAAACGCGGCCGGTGCCGTCGGAACAGCTGCGGAGAGCACGGCCCCGGCGGCCGGCGCGGTGAGCGCGGCGGGAGGAGATTCCGCGGCCCCCGGCGCTTCACAAGGGATGGCTTCCGCCGCCGAGGGTGAGGCTGTAAAGTCTCCCATGGTCGGTGTGTTTTACGCCAGCTCCTCCCCGGAAGCGGGTCCTTTTGTTTCCGTGGGAAGCCAAGTGAAAAAGGGTGATGTGCTCTGCATCATCGAGGCCATGAAGCTGATGAACGAAATCACCGCGGAACGGGATGGGGAAATTACCGAAATCTGCGTGCCCAACGGACAGCTGGTGGAATACGGCCAGACGCTGTTCCGCATGCGTTAGGAGGGGATCGAACCATGAATCGAGAGGAAATCAAGAAAATCCTTCCTCATCGGGAGCCCATGCTCCTGGTGGACGAGGCGGAAGCGCTGTCCGAGACCCAGGCCAGGGGAAGCTACACGGTCAAGGGGGATGAGTTTTTTCTCCAGGGGCATTTTCCGGGCAAGCCGGTGGTTCCCGGAGTGATCCTGTGTGAGATGATGGCGCAGACCACCTGCGTGCTTCTGGCCGGAGTGGGAGCGCGGGAAGCCGGCGAAGGGGCGGATGCCCTGAACGGCGCGACTCCCTTTTTTACCACCTTGGATAAGGTAAAGTTCAAAAACCCGGTGCTGCCGGGTGACACGCTGGAAATTCAGTGTGAAATCGTCAGGGTGAGACCGCCGTTCTACTTTGCCAAGGCAAAGGGGAAGGTGAACGGAAAGCTGGCGGTGGCCGCCGAGTATTCCTTTGCCCTAGTGAATCAGACAGAAGAGGTGTAGAATTTGTTTTCAAAGATATTGATTGCCAACCGCGGCGAGATCGCGATCCGCATCATTCGTGCCTGCAAGGAAATGGGGATTTCCACGGTGGCGGTGTATTCCGAGGCGGATCGGGACGCGCTTCACGTGAGCTTGGCGGATGAGAGCTGCTGCATCGGGCCGGCTTCCGCCGCCGAGAGCTATTTGAATATGAGTTCCATCCTGTCTGCCGCGGTATACACCGGTGCGCAGGCCATTCATCCCGGTTACGGGCTGCTTTCCGAAAACCCCAGATTTGCGGCGCTGTGCGAAGAGTGCGGGATCGTGTTCATCGGGCCTTCCGCGGAACTGATCGCCAAGATGGGGGATAAGGACGAAGCGCGCAGAGCGATGAAGGCGGCGGGAGTTCCCGTGGTGCCGGGCACCGATGTGATCGAGGATCCGGCGGAAGCCAAGAAGCAGGCCGATCAGGTGGGGTACCCTCTCTTGGTGAAAGCCAGAGCCGGCGGCGGCGGGCGGGGAATCCGTCTGGTCAAGGAGTCGTCGGAATTCGAAAAGGCCTTTCACACCGCTTCGTCGGAGGCGCTCAGCGGCTTTGGCGACGGCGCGGTGTATCTGGAACGGTATCTGTTTCCCGTCAAGCACGTGGAGATGCAGGTGCTGTGCGATCAGTCGGGCAACGTAGTCTGTTTGGGAGAACGGGAATGCTCCGTCCAGCGGAAAAATCAAAAGCTGCTGGAGGAATGCCCTTCTCCGGCGGTGACCCCGGAGGTTCGGGCGCGAATGATGGAGGTTTCCCGCAAAGCGATGGAGGCCATCGGCTACACCAACGCCGGGACCATCGAGTTTCTCTATGACGGCAAGGACCAGTTTTACTTCATGGAGATGAACACCCGGCTTCAAGTAGAGCACACGGTGACGGAGATGGTGACGGGAGTGGATATCGTCAAATGGCAGATCCGCATCGCGGCCAATTATCCTCTCACATTTAAACAGGAAGACCTCAATCTGGAAGGCCACGCGGTGGAATGCCGAATCAACGCGGAAAATCCGGCGTTGAATTTCCGGCCCAGCTGCGGCCGAATCCAGTTTCTTCATATTCCCGGCGGTCCCTGGGTGCGGTTTGACACCGCTCTGTATCAAGGGTATGTGGTTCCCCCGTTTTACGACAGCATGATCGGAAAGCTGGTGGTTTACGCCAAGACCCGGGAAGAGGCCATCCGCAAAATGCGGGCCGCTCTCTGTGAGCTGGTGATCGAAGGGATCGACAACAACAGCGAACTGCAGATGGAGATTTTGTCCGACGGAGACTTTATCAAAGGAAACTACTTTACGGATTTCATCGAAAAGCGCGAGGAGGCTTGGAAGGCTCAAGCGCTGGAACGGGATCTGTCCGAGAAATGGAACGAACGGAAGGGAGGGAGATAAGGGATGCTTACGAAAGGGTTATTTAAGAAACCGCCAAACGCGCTGGAAAGCTACGGGAAATACGAAATGCAGCCCCACCCCGAGATTCCCGATGAAATGTGCGTGACCTGTCCGTCCTGCAAAACGCTGGCTTTTACGGAGGAGCTGAACGGAAATTCCAATGTCTGCCCGAAATGCGGTTACCATTTTCGGATCAACCCTCGCCGGCGGATCGCGATGATCGCGGACTCGGGCAGCTTTACGGAGCTGTACGGTGAGCTGACCTCAATCAACCGGATCGGGTTTCCGGATTACGAGAAGAAATTGAAAAGCGCTATGCTGGACAGCGGTGAGAATGAGGCCGTGGTCTGCGGAACGGCGCGGATCGAAGGCTACGACTGCGCGATCTTCGTCATGGACCCTTTCTTTATGATGGGAAGCATGGGAACGGTAGTGGGGGAAAAGATTACCCGCCTGTTCGAGTATGCCACCGAACGGAGTTTGCCGGTGATCGGCTACACCGTGTCCGGCGGCGCCAGAATGCAGGAAGGGACTCTCTCTCTGCTTCAGATGGCCAAGACCACCGGGGCGGTCAAACGGCACAGTGACGCCGGTAATCTCTATATCACGGTACTGACGGATCCCACCACCGGGGGCGTTACCGCCAGCTTTGCCATGGAAGGGGATATCATCCTGGCGGAGCCCGGTGCGCTGATTGGTTTCGCGGGTCCCAGGGTTATCGAGCAGACCATCCGTCAAAAGTTGCCGCAAGGGTTTCAGCGGGCGGAGTTTCTGGTGGAAAAAGGCTTTGTGGACGCGGTGGTCAAGCGCAAGGATCAGAAGAACGTGCTGCGCCGGATTCTGGCGCTCCATCAAGACAGCGGCGTGAGAGCGCCGATCAAGCGGGCCGGGGAAAACCGGGCGGAAGGAGCGGCGGAGGCCGCGGTGATCGCCTCGGAAGGAATCGGGCGGCGGCTGAGCAAGAGCAAGCAGAAGGAGAAGGCGGAAATTACGGCTTACGATCGGGTAATCACCGCTCGGGCCAAAAACCGGGCCACCGCCATTGATTACATCAATCAGATTTTCGAGGAGTTCATCGAGATGCACGGAGACCGGCGCTATGGCGACGATCCGGCGGTGATCGCGGGGATCGGAAGCTTGAGAGGAATGCCGGTCACCATCTGCGGGATTGAAAAAGGGCATGACACCAAGGATAAAATCGCCCATAACTTCGGCGGCGCCCATCCGGAGGGCTACCGGAAAACCCTGCGCCAGATGAAACTGGCGGAGAAATTCGGCCGTCCGGTGATCTGTTTCGTGGATACTTCGGGGGCCTACTGCGGACTTGGCGCCGAGGAACGGGGCCAGGGCCAGGCCATTGCGGAGAGCATGTCGGAAATGATGACGCTGTCAGTGCCCATCATCACGGTTTTGATCGGAGAAGGCGGAAGCGGCGGCGCTTTGGCGCTTTCCGTGGCGGATCAGGTTTGGATGCTGGAAAACTCCGTGTACTCCGTGATCTCACCCGAAGGCTGTGCCAGCATTCTCTGGAAGGACGCGGCCAAGGCGGCGGAAGCGGCGGAATGTCTGAAGCTTACCGCGGAGGATCTGCTGTCGCTGGGACTCATCGAGCGGATCGTCAAGGAGCCGACCGGAAGGTTTTCTAAAATATATGAGAACCTGCGTATGGAGCTGTACGCCGCGCTGGTAGGCCTGGAACAGCAGGAGAAGGAGCTCCTGCTGGAGAATCGATACGGCAGATACCGCAAGGTGGGAGCGCAGTAAAGATCCGGGGGCAGTAAAGGTCCGAGGGCAGGTCTCGATTCGGTGGATCGCGGATGGGCAGGAGAAGGCCCGGCTGAAGAAGGCCCGGCGGATCGCGCTTGGCTGGAGAAGGCTCGATTGGTCAAGAAAAGCGAGGAGAGCGATGTTGAAAAGTTTCCTAATGACGTTCACGATATTGGGTATGCTGCTGTCAGGCTGCGCGGCGCCTCAGCCTGCGGAACAAAGTACGATTCCCTTTGACACGTATTATTTGTCTTCGGAAGAGCCGGTTCACGTCTACTTGCAGAATCACAGCATCCAAAGATTCTTTAATATGTGGGTGAAGGAAGATTTGGGCGAGGACGTCGAGGCGCACTGGGACTACGATACGCTGGCTCCGGTTCAGCTTTTGGATCATAATTTCCAATCGATCGCGCGTTCCGATGAACCACTTTACACTTGTACGTTTTCCACGGACGACGGCAGGTATGGATACATCATTGTTTCATATGGGATCGCCGCGGATGGTCCATATATATCTAAGTGGAGTTTGCACGAAACCACACCGTATTCCATTGATCTTCGGGCAAACAGCAAGGAAATCGCCGCCGCGCTCAGCGAAACGGACATTGACCTGTCCACGGCATCCGCCGCGAGAGTCGAATGGATCGATACGGATCAAAATCGTGGAGACCGCATCATTCTATTTACGGACGGCAAGGGCGACAAATACGTCTGCTCCTTGGGCGGCGATGATCTTACCATTGAAAAGCAGTAAATTTGAAACTTACTTTTTCGACTTTTATAAAGAAAAGCGTAATTCAGGTCGAATAAAATGTAAATTTAAGGGAAATATGTTAACGAAATAGCCGAAATAGCGGCTATTTTTCGTTTGGTTCGACTTCTTAAGATGAATTTTAATAATCGGTCGAAATTAGCCCCTTCTTTTCGACCGATTTAAGTCATAATCCCAGAAAAGCCGAAATGCAGCCAAAAGCCGAAATGCAGCCTCTGGTCCTCCGAGTTACCGGAATTCGGAGCGCCTCAGACCTTTCACGGTCCCGGAAGGAGGCGCAAATCACCATTCTATCGCTATCTCGCGGTGGTTCAAAGCTCCTGCGAGACAGAAAGGAGCGCGAAACGTGATCCTGCAAGCTTAACGCCGCCGCACCGTCTGATACTCCTCGTTCAGGAGCTCCCATTCCCGTTGGAGCTCCTGAGGCTGATCGCCTTTCCGAGGAGAGGACAGCCGCGCGGCAAGTTCGGCCATTCGCATGGTCAGAAGAGTCTCCTTCAGCGCCCGCTCTTCCTCCGACATTCGGTGGGGCTGGGTGGAGGAGCTCTTTTTTTCCTTTCGTTCCCTGCTGCGCAGACTTTCTTGATATTCTCCATAGGTCCCTTCAAAAGCGGTGACGGTTTGATCCTTGCAGATCAACAATCGTTCCGCGGCGGCTTCCGCCAGGCGCCGGTCGTGGGTCACCACCAGCAGGGTGCCTTGCCATTGCTTTAATAGCCCCTCCAACGCTTCGGTGGTGTAGAGGCCGATGTGATTGGTGGGTTCGTCCAGGATCAGGAGGTTCGCCTCGGAAGCCAGCAGCTGAGCCAGCATGGTTTTGGCCCGCTCGCCGCCGGACAGCACCCCGGCTTTTTTAAAGACGTCGTCTCCCCGGAGATATAGGTTTGCTAAAATGGTGCGGACTTCATGCTCCGGTTTATCGGAATGGGAACGGACATTTTCCAGCACCGTTTTTTCCGGATCGAGGGTTTCGTGCTCCTGTGAAAAGTAGCCGATGCGCAGCTCCGACGGAAAGCGTAGCCGGGGTTCCTTCACGAAGCCGGAGGGCTCCGTGGGCAGTAGGGCGGGGTCCCAGGCGTGCAGGAGTGCTTTCAGCAGAGTGGTTTTCCCGGAGCCGTTGGGGCCCAGCATCACGGTTCGTTTTCCAGTGGGCAGCAGGAAGCCGGCGTCGTTCAGGACGGTACGGGAACCGAAGCGGACGGTGAGACCTTCCAGGCGAACCGCGAGCTTGGCCCGCAGAGGATGAGCGGCGCCCAAGGCCATGGTGATCTGAGGAAGCGGCTGAGGCCGTTCCTTGACCTCCAGATGTTCCAGACGTTTTTCAAGGCCCTTGGCTCGATTTTGAACATGTCCCTGCTGTGTGGCGGCCACGTTTTTATAAAGCATCCATTCGCTGGAGCTCATGCGGCGGGGGGGATTTCTCATGGTCCGGGCTTCTTCCCGCACTTGATACATGGCCTGTTCCAGCCGCCGTTTTTCTTTCTTGTACTGAGAATATTCGAATTGGGCAAAATCCCGTTCCCGCCGTTTCTGTTCCAGCCAGTCGGAATAATTGCCCGGGAAGCTGCGCAGCTCGCCGTTTTCCAGTTCCCAGATCACCGTGCAAAGTTCGTCCAAAAGAGCGCGGTCGTGGGAGACCAGGACCAGCGCGCCGGGAAAGGCCGTCAGCTCCTTTTTCAGCGTCTCGACTCCGTCCAGATCCAGGTTGGTGGTAGGCTCGTCGGCAAAGAGGAGCGGGGTGCGCCGGGAAAGCGCCGAAGCGATGGAGAGCCTGGTTTTTTCGCCGCCGCTTTTGCAGGCGGAATCGGAAAGCCCCAGCGTGCGCCGGTTTTTTCCGTCCGCCAGGTCTTCCGGCTCTCCGTCCTGGCGGATCAGGGCGGGAGTACAGTGACGCCGTATTTGACCGGCATCCGGGGTGATTTCTCCTGCCAGAATCGCAAGAAGCGTGCTTTTGCCAGCGCCGTTGGCCCCTACGAGACCGATGCGGTCCTGTGGAAAGATTTCCAGCTTTTCAATGGAAAAGACGGTGCGGATTCCGTATGTTTTCTCCAGCCCCAGCCCTAGGAGCAATCGGCTGTTATTGTTTTGTGTCATAAAAAAACCTCCTTTCGCGTTTTCCACTGTGGGACCGGAAAAGGAAGGCGTTCAAAGGCGCGGAGAAAGAGTCTCTCCGAGACAAAAAAATAAAAAACCGCCTCGAACAAAATCCGAAACCAGCCAAGGAAAACGCGCAAAAATGACCCATCTCAGGTCGGAACTCATCTGCTTGTTTGCTGTTTGGCTCTTAGTTTCTGATTTTCATGATTCGAACGGTTACCTCTCAATTCATAAGATGAGAGTATCATAGCACGGAGTAAAAGAGTGTGTCAAGAAAGAAAAACAAGGGAGGGGGTCAGGGGGTCCCGGTCTCCCTTGCGGGATTTTTCTCATTCTCTTTCCGCGGACGGCGGTCTCCTGCCGTGATTAACGGGAGGCCTCCTGAATGCCGTTCATCGTGATGCGGTAGAACTTGAAGAGGTTGTTGATCCCAAAGATCAGAGTGTCCTTGGTGAACCGCACCTGATCGGAGATGTAGACCGTAATGCCGTACTCCGTAGGATAGGCCTTGCACGGTCCCATTTTTTCCGTCGGGGGGCCAAAGGTGGGATTGACCAGATCGTATACGCTGCAGCAGCTTTTGGACCTCTTTACGCTGAGCGTGAAACAGTCAAAATTGTTTTTTTCCAGG
>CAUHLX010000042.1 GCA_959606705.1 uncultured Bacillota bacterium
ACCGAGGGACGACGCGGTAAAGATTATTTTACCATGATGGTAAAAATAACTTTACCGCTTTTTCTATGGAACGCCGAAAGATCGAGTGTAACACTGGGTTTTTGCGATTTCCCGGATATTTTATGGGAAGGGAGCGGAGAAATGGGGTTGGCATGATTTTCGCAAGTATAAAAGGGAGACAAACCATCAAACAGAATCGGCTGAATCGGAACATGATCGGATTGTGACAAAGGGAGGAAGGATTTTATGGCGGATGAAAAATTGATTCGAGATATTGACGCGTTGCCGGGAGAACGGTGGTTCCCGTCGGAGACCCCGTTTGAGGATGAGATGCAAATGCATTGGGGAGACTGGGGAGTCAGTTCGGAGGTCGATGACCTTAAGGCTTGCCTGATGCGGAGGCCGGGGCCGGAAATCGACGATTTTGACTGGGACGGCGCCCGTTTTAAAGCTCCCATCGATCCGGAGCTGTTTCGAAAACAGCATGACGCGCTGGCTCAGATCTATCGGGACAACGGAGCGGTCGTTTACTATGTGGAGGAACAGCGGAAGGACAAACCCAACGCAGTGTTCATGAGAGATCTGGTATTCATGACTCCGGAGGGCGCCATCGTCACCAGGCCGGCTATGCCGGTCCGGCGGGGGGAAGAACGGTATGCGGCGAAGGCGTTGTCGGACCTGGGAGTGCCTATTCTGCGGACCATTGCCGGAGATGGGACCTTCGAAGGGGCCATGGGCTTGTGGATTGACCGGAAAACCGTGGTGCTGGCTTCCGGCTGCCGAACCAACCGCAGCGGCTATGATCAGGTAGAATACGAGCTTCGCAGAATGGGTGTTACGGAAATTCTGCAGATGCAGATTCCTTACGGGCACGCGCATATCGACGGGCTTTTGAACATGGCCAGCCACGACGTGGCTATGATCCACGCCTCACAGGTTCCCTACGACGTGTGTGACGCGCTGAAAAAGAAAGGGATCAAGCTTTTGGAGTGCCCGTCACGAATCGAAGCCAAGGAAGGGCTGGCCATCAACTATGTGGCGGTAAAGCCGGGGGTCATCGTGATGGCGGAGGGCAATCCACGTTCTCAGGAGCTTCTGGAAAAGAACGGCATCAAGGTGATCACGGTGGATTTCAGTGAGATTCTGAAAGGCTACGGATCGATTCACTGCTGCACCGCTTTTTTGAAGCGGGGATAGCGGCGCATTGCCGGAATGAGAGCCGGCCGAAATGAGAAAGGAAGCGGACAAGATGAGTGAAAAAGACCAATGGAACGAATTGTACGAAAGGATTCACGGAGAAATCTCCATAGATCGCATGTATGAGGACATGGAAGTGCTGGTGAATGAAATCGGCGAGCGGCTTTCCGGAACGGAGGAGCTGCACCGCTGCGCCAGCTATATCGAGGAACGGCTGGCAGCCGCGGGGCTGGAAGCGCGAATCGATAAATTTCCCATGTATCACAGCTTTCCGGGCGAGGCGGAGCTGAAGGTTCTGTCTCCGGAAACCCGCACGGTGGACATTCGGCCGGTGTGCCACATTTCTTCCACTCTGCCCTGCGGGATGGAAGGTGAAATGATCTATCTGGGGTCCGGGAGCTATGAGGATTACCAGGGAATCGACGCCAAGGGCAAGATCGTTCTCACGGATATGAACTGGACGCCGGGGCGGCCGGAAAAGGCACGGATCGCCTGGGAGATGGGAGCCAAGGCTCTGATCATCATGAACTGGGGCGCTTCGGACAGTACGCTGATTCAGATGGGAGCCGTAAAATCTCAGTGGGGCAATCCGGACCCGGATACCTTTGAGGACATTCCTCAGATTACGGTAGCCAGCGTTTCCAGGGCCTCCGGTGAGTATTTAAAGGAGCTCTGCCAAAAAGGGACCGTGAAGATCTGGCTGAGGGCGGAGGCTACCAGAGAATGGGTGGAAGCCTGGCAGCCCATCGGATTCTTAAAAGGTGGGAAAAGCAACGGTCAGTACGTGCTGGTAGGCAGCCACATCGACGCTTGGGGAAAATCGGCGATCTGCAATGCCACCGGGAACGCCTTGAATATGGAGCTGGCGCGGGTCTTTTACCAGCATCGCGAGGAATTGACCAGAGACATCGTGTTCGTATTCTGGGACGGTCATGAGATTGCGGAGGGCGGCGGCTCCACCTGGTACTGCGATCATTATTGGAAGGAAATGACCAGAAGCTGCGTGGCCTATCTCAACATCGATAATCTGGCGATTAAGGGAACCACGGAGCCGGGGGTGGAAAGTCTGCCGGAGCTGAAGCCTTTCCTGATGGAACGGATCGAAGAGGTCTGGAACCGCCAGGGCCTCTGGCACAACGCCTATAAAGGCGGCGGGGATTCCTCCTTCTTCGGGGTGGGCGTGCCCTACATCGCATTTGCCACGGAATATACCGAGGAAAAGCTGAAGGAGCTGAACTACGCCTTTTACAGCCCCTGGCTCCACAGTGATTCCGATACCATCGATAAGATCGATCGGGAATCCTATGCAAAGCACATGGATTATTTCTTCCGCGTGCTGTTCGATCTGACGGAAAGCCCGGTCATTCCCTATGATGTGAAGGCGCTGGCGGCCAATATCCGTCGGCAGTACGAGGAATTGATAACCTTATCTCCTCGGGACGCCTTTTATGTGGAGGATTTGGAGCCCGCAGTGTCGGAGTACGAGAGGATGGCGGAGGATGTCCGCGGCTTGAGCGAAGCTCTTTCAAAGGGGGGAGACGCGCAGAAGGTGGAAGCCCTCAACACGCTGCTGCTGAGGCTGGAACGTGAAACTACGGTATTCCGCAACGTGGCGGGACGTTACGGACAGGATGCCTGCTGTTACCTGCCTACGGAACGGCCGATTCCCGCACTGGCCGGGGCCATCCTGGAAATCAGCAGGTATGAAGAGGGAAGCCATGAGTATTATCTGTGGCAGACCAAGGTGATCCGGGAAAAGAACCGGGCCTTCGACGCGCTGAACAATTCGCTGATCGCGGCGGAACAATGCTTCAAACAGCTGCAAGATACGAAGAAGTGAAACAACAGATGAAAAGAAAGGGAGTGAAACATCAATGAAACGCCTTCAGCACAAGAAAATGAATCGGAAATTGTTATTGCCCTTACTCTGTTTTATCGTTTTTCTGCTGATGACCTGTTACGCGTTTGCAGAGGGGGAAACGGAAGAAACCGTCTATTACGGCGCGCTTTCGCTGGTTACCCCGATTTTAGCCATCGTGCTGTCGTTTGTGACCAGACAGGTTATCTTATCTCTGGCCATCGCGGTGTTTGCCGGCGCCACGATCATGAGCGGCTGGAATCCGCTTCAGGGGTTCCTGCGGACCTGTGACACCTACATCATCAACACCGCCACGGATTCCTGGAACGCCGCGCTGTTGATCTTCATTCTGGGCGTGGGGGGACTGGTCGCTGTTATGGCCAAGATGGGAGGAACCCAGGCCATCGCCAACAACCTGTCCAGAAAAGCGAAAAATTCCAGAAACACGCTGATCGTCACCTGGGTTTTAGGTCTGGTCATCTTTTTCGAGGATATGGCCAACTCCCTGATCGTGGGACCCACCATGCGTCCGGTGGCGGACAAGGAGAATGTCTCTCGAGAAAAATTGTCCTATGTGATCGATTCCACGGCGGGGCCGGTCACGGATATGTCGCTGATCTCCTCTTGGATTGCCTATGAGCTGTCCATGATCGGGATCGCCTTCGGAACGATGGGAATCGAGGACGTGAACGCCTACAGCGTATTTCTCCAGACCATTCCTTATCGTTTTTACAATATTTTCGCCATCGCCATGGTTATAATCGTCATTCTGCAGCAAAGAGATTACGGTCCCATGTACGAGGCGGAGAAGCGGGCGCGATTGACCGGAAAGCTCTACGCCGACAATTCGCGGCCGATGATGTCCAAAGAGCTGGAGACCATGAACGCGCCGGAAGGCATTCCCCTTCGGATGTGCAACGCCATCGTTCCCATCTGTACCTTCATCGTCACCACACTGCTGGCGATGTGGTATACGGGCGGCGGGATGTCCGAGCCGTTTTCCATTACGGGAATTCAGAACGCCTTCGGAAACTGCGACGCGGCCATCAGCATTTTGGAAGCGGTTATCTTCACCTCGATTTTAACCATTATCATGGGAATCGCTCAGAAAATTTTCAACCTGCGGGATGCCATCGACACCTGGGTGAACGGCTGCAAAGAACTGCTGCTCACCGACGTGATCCTGATCCTGGCTTGGTCCTCCGGCGACGTGATGGGCGATCTGGGGACCGGTAATTATATCGCCGGTCTGATCGGCACTTCCATCCCCGGAATCGTTCTGCCCATGGTCCTGTTCCTCATCGGCTGTGTGGTGGCGTTCTCCACGGGCACGTCCTTCGGAACCACAGCCATCATGATCCCCATCGCCTTCCCGTTGGCTATGGGAGTGACCGGCGGGGAAGTGAACAGTCTGGTCATCGCAACCATCGCCTCCGTTACCTGCGGCGCGATCTTCGGCGATCACTGTTCCCCGATTTCCGATACCACGATCATGTCCTCCATGGGCTCCGGTTCGGACCTGATGGACCATGTAAGAACTCAGATTCCTTACGCGGTTACGGCGGCGGCCGTGGCGGCGGTCTGCGGGTTCCTGCCTGCGGCGGCCGGCATATCGCCGATCATCCTCATTCCCATCGGTATCATAGTGCTTTGGGTGATCGTCCGGCTGCTGGGAAAGAGCACCAAGCTGGAAGATTTGCAGAAGCTGTCGGCGGAAGAGGCCGGCAAGTAAAACCAGTCGTTTCGTTCATAGCCTTTCATAAGACCTGAACGAAGGAGGGTGGAGACGCCCGGACCCGGTAAAGATCATTTTTACCGGGTCTTTTTATTGTGGAGAAACGTTCTCCCGGAAGGGGTCCGGCTTAGGCTTTCGCAGTCCTCTCAGCCGTTGAAATTGAAGGGTCGAAAGGAATGAATCTCAGGAGGACCAGCGTTATTCCCATCTGTGGCACAATTATTGCTATCTTCTATTCTTAATGGTTTGCACCCAGAATGGTCCGCTGAAAGCAGTCAAGAGAGACCGCCATTTGTGCGGCAAGAGAGGAAAAAAGGAGGAAGCGGCAAGATGCGAAAAGAGCGGCGTGATATCGATGCGATCCCGGGGGAACGCTGGTTTCCGAGGGAATCGACTTTTGAAGAGGATATGAACACCTACTGGGGAGATTGGGGAGTTGCTTCGGAGGTGGCGGAGCTGAAAGCGGTACTGCTGCGCAAGCCCGGCCGCGAGGTAGAACATTTCGATCCTCGAGCGGTTCGTTTTTCCGATGAGCCCATTGACGTAGAGCTGATGCGCAAACAGCACGACGCGGTGGCGGACCTGTACCGAAGCCATGGAATCAAGGTGTTTTACGTAGAGGAACAGAGGACGGACCGGCCGAACGCGGTTTTTTGCAGAGACCTGATGTTCATGACTCCGGAGGGCGCAATCATCACAAGACCTGCGATGGAGGCCCGCCGAGGAGAAGAGCGGTATGTCGCGCAGGCGTTGGCGGTTCTGGGCGTTCCCATTGTGCGAACGATCAACGGAGACGGTCTTTTTGAAGGGGCCAACGCCATGTGGGTGGATCGGCGCACCGTGGTGCTGTCCACCGGCTGCCGATGCAATCGAAGCGGTTATGAGCAAGTAGAGTACGAGCTCCGCCGCATGGGAGTCACGGAGGTCCTTCCCATGCAGCAGCCTTACAGCAACATACATATTGACGGTCTGATGAACCTAGCCGGCGATGATGTGGTAATGGCCCATGTTTCTCAGGTGCCGTACGATGTGCTGGACGCGTTGAAAAGAAAAGGCTTTCAAATATTGGAGGCTCCATCGCAGACAGAGGTACGGCAAACCTTCGGCTGTAATTTCGTAGCGCTGAAACCCGGTTTGGTGGTGATGACAAAGGGAAACCCTCGCTGCCAGGAGCTGCTTGAGAAGAACGGCATCCGCGTAATTACCATAGATATCTCCGAGATCATGAAGGGAAAAGGGGCGCTGCACTGTATGACGGCCTATTTGAAGCGTGGATGAACGGCCGTCTGTCACCATTGGCTCGGTCGATCGATCTGTCGAAGCAGGCTCTTGAGGACGTTGCCTCTAAATCGTCCAAATTTTGTCAGTTGAATTAAAAAAGGAAATCTCGTATACTGAACAAAAAAATGAAAGAGGGAATAGACTATGCTTCGACGGTATGTGGAACAACTCCTGAATCTATACAACTACATCGACGGAATCATGGTAACCGACCAGAACGGCATTGTCGAGTACTACACCAACTTTCGACCGGAGGTGAACAGCCTGAAAGAAAGGGATGTGCTGGGGCGGCATGTTCTAGAGGTATATCCCATGTTGACCGAGGAAACCAGCAGCCTGATGCAGGTGATTCAAACACAAAAACCCATTTCTAACCAATTTCAGGTTCTCACCACATATAAAGGACAGACGGTAAAGGCGATCAACACCACCATGCCCATCATGCACAAAGGTAAGCTGATCGGTGCGGTAGACGTATCACGCTACATCGACAAGCCCTATGAACGGCAGAACATCGTACTCTCTTTAAAGGAGACCGGCAAGGTGGGGAAGCTGTACACGCTGGAAGACATCATTACCAATTCTCCGGCGATGGAGCAGGTCAAGGTTAAGGTCCGCATGATTGCGGATACGGATTCCTCTGTTTTGATCTGCGGCGAGACAGGAACGGGAAAGGAACTGGTCGCTCAGTCGCTCCACACCTGCAGCAGCCGGAGAAGTCAGCGTTTCGTGTCTCAAAACTGCGCCGCGATTCCGGCTAACCTTCTGGAAAGCATTTTGTTCGGAACGGTTAAAGGGAGCTATACCGGTGCCGAAAACCGACCGGGTCTGTTTGAGATTGCCAACGGGGGACCACTGTTTCTGGACGAAATTAATTCCATGGAGCTATCGGTACAGGCCAAAATACTGAGGGCGATCGAGGAAAAGCAAGTCACCCGAATCGGTGGGTTTGAGCCGATTCATACGAATGTAAAGATCGTATCCGCAGTCAATGAGGACCCCATGCGCTGCATCGCGGAGAAACGGCTGCGTGAGGACTTGTTCTATCGGCTGTCCGTGGTACAGCTGGATATTCCACCGTTGAGAGAGCGAATCAACGACCTGTTTTTTATGACTGATCATTTCATCGGAGAATACAATCAAAGAATGAACCGGGACTTGATCGGAATCGATGAAGAGGTGGAGCAAATCTTCCGCCTCTATTCTTGGCCCGGAAATGTGCGGGAACTGAAGAATGTCATAGAGGGAGCATTCAACGTCGCGTCGTCCCGTTTCATCCGGAGAAAAGACCTGCCCGGTTATCTGCTGCAGAATGCCGCCATCAACCAAGGAATCTCAGACGAATTTCGATCAAAGGAGAACGGGACTGCGGATGAGGAGATCTGGATCAACTTAGGCGGCCGACCCGACTTTTCCGATCCTCAAATGACTCTGGACGCACTGGTTGCCGACTACGAGAGGCGATTGATCATCAAAGTAGTGGCCGAGTCAGACAGCCTCGTGGAGGCGGCAAGAAAATTGAAAATTTCCAAGCAGTCAATGAATTACAAACTGGTAAAACATAAAATTCCACATTGAACTTGAGGCGGTGAGGTCTCGGTAAAAAGGATTTTTACTGTTAGAGTAAAAAACTTTTTTACCGGGGCTTTTTTGGTTGGACGATGGAAAATGGATCAAAGAGGGGAAAAAGCTATTTTCTCAGAGCTTCGGATGTTGACGGATCGGGAATCGGGCCGATATTTTGTGCATTGGCATGCAATTTGCTCTAAAGATTGGAAGATCATAGAAGTCATTGTGATCGTGTGCAAACCATTGAAGGAAGCGGACCGCGTTTCGGTGCGGCAAAGCCCGGGCCGAAGAAAAGCGAAAGGAGGAATAAAACATGAGGCAACAGAGAATGGACATGGACATTGACGCTCTGCCGGGAGAACGGTGGTTTCCTTCGGAAACGGCCTTTGAGGATGAAATGGAGCTGTATTGGGGCGATTGGGGAGTGGCTTCGGAGGTGGCGGAGCTCAAAGCTTGCCTGATGCGGCGGCCGGGGAAAGAAATTGGGGATTTCGATTGGAAGGCTGCGCGATTCAAAGAGCCCATCGATCCGGGAATTTTCCGAGCGCAGCACGATGAACTGGTGCGTATCTACCGGGAACACGGTGTAACAGTGTACTATGTGGAGGAACAGCGTCCGGACAAGCCCAATGCGGTTTTTTGCAGAGATCTGGTGTTTATGACGCCGGAAGGCGCGATCGTTACACGCCCGGCTATGCCCGTTCGCAGAGGTGAGGAACGTGGAGCGGCCAAGGCATTGGCCGATCTGGGAGTGCCAATTTTACGAACGGTAGCGGGAGATGGGATCTTCGAAGGGGCTATGGGACTGTGGATCGACCGCCGTACCGTAGTGCTGGCGTCCGGCTGCCGATGCAATCGCAGCGGTTATGAACAGGTGGAAAACGAGCTGAAGCGGATCGGCGTTACGGAGGTTCTGCACATGCAGATCCCTTACGGGCACGCGCACATTGACGGTCTTCTGAATATGGCTAGCGAGGAGGTTGCCATGATCCACGCTTCCCAGGTCCCCTACGACGTCTGTGATGCGCTGAAACGAAAGGGAATCAAACTGCTGGAGTGTCCGTCGCGCGTGGAGGCCAAGGAGGGATTGGCCATTAACTACGTAGCCATCCGACCGGGATTGGTCGTGATGGCGGAAGGGAATCCGCGTTCCAGGGAGCTGCTGGAGAGGAATGGAATCCGAGTGATTCCCATCGATTTCAGTGAGATTCTGAAGGGGTATGGTTCCATACACTGCTGTACGGCGTTTTTGAAGCGAGGTTGAGCATTGGGTTCAAAAGGAAATGAGAAAGGAAGAGAAGATGAAACAGCTTTTCGAACAAATGCGAGCGGAGGTTTCCGAGGGAAATATGTATCGGGATCTGACCTATTTGGTAGAGGAAATAGGGGAACGTCTCTCCGGCACGGAGGAGCTCCACCGCTGTGCGTCCTATCTGGAGGAACAATTGAGGGCGGCCGGACCGGATGTTAGAATCGATCACTTTCCCATGTATCACAGCTTTCCCGGAGAAGCGGAACTGAAGATGACAGCTCCTATCGTATGGGAAATCCCGGCGCGGCCGGTCTGCCACATTGCGTCCACTCCGTCGGAAGGAATCGAGGGGGAGTTGATTTACCTGGGTTCCGGCGGTGATGCGGATTATGATGGGGTGGATGTTTCCGGCAAGCTGGTGCTGACGGATATGAACTGGACTCCGGGCCGGCCGGAAAAAGCGCGGATCGCTTGGGAAAAAGGAGCGGCAGGACTGATCATTATGAATTGGGGCGCTTCGGACAGTGAACTGATCCAGATGGGAGCGGTGAAATCGCAGTGGGGCAATCCGGATCCCGATACCTTCCGGATGATTCCTCAAATTGCCGTGGCCAGTATCTCACGGGCTTCGGGCGAACAGCTGATAAAATACTGCGCGGAAGGTGAGGTGCGGATTCGTCTAAATGCTTGTTCCACCAGAGAGTGGGTGGAAGCTTGGCAGCCTACGGCCTTCATAAAAGGAGGGAAGAGCAACGGACAGTACGTACTCGTAGGCAGTCACATCGACGCTTGGGGGAAATCCGCCATCTGCAACGCGGCGGGAAACGCGTTGAGCCTGGAACTGGCCAGACTGCTCTATCGTCATCGGGAAGAACTGAAGAGAGACGTGGTTTTTGCTTTTTGGGATGGCCATGAAATCGCGGAAGGCGGTGGTTCCTCCTGGCATTGTGACCGCTATTGGAGAGAGCTGACGGAAGGTTGTGTGGCTTATATAAACATCGACAACTTAGCCATACGCGGGACCACAGAGCCCGGCGTGGAAAGTTTGCCGGAATTGCGGGAATTTTTAACAGCGGCTGTCACCGAAATTTGGAAGCGGGAAGGAATCTGGCATCGCGCGTATAAAGGCGGCGGAGATTCTTCCTTCTTCGGGGTGGGGGTTCCCTATGTTTCCTTTGCCACCGAGTACACGGAGGAGCGGTTGAAAGAGCTTAACTATGCTTTTTACAGTCCTTGGCTGCACAGCGATGAGGATACGGTGGATAAAATCGATCGGAGCCTTTATCTGCGGCACATGGACTATTTTCTGAGGATCCTTCTGGGACTTCTGCAAGCGGAGCGGATTCCCTATCGCCTGGGCGCGATGGCGGAGGATGCCGCGAATCAATATCGGACGCTACTGTCAGACAAGAAATATGGGTTTCGATATCTGGCGGATTTGGGTGACGTTATGGAACGTTATGTCGAACTGGCTCATCAGCTGGACCGAACGGAGGGGGGCGGGGAACCGCTGAATCGGATTTTGCTCACCTGGGAGAGGAACACGACTGTGTTCCGAAGCACAGCGGGACGTTACGGACAGGACGCTTGCTGTTATTTACAGACGGAACGGCCGATTCCCGCTTTGGAACGAGCTTTAAAAAATCTGGAAAACTATCCAGAAGGAAGCCATCAGTACAACTTATGGGAAACCAGTGTCCTTCATGAAAAGAATCGGGTATTCGATGCCCTTTACCAGTCCATTCTTTTTGCCGAGACGGCACTGGCCGCTATTAAATGACGGAATGTCAGGTCTTAAAACAGAACATCGGAAAGGGAGGAAAACATCATGGAAGAAAAGAAAAAAAAGCTGCAGTTCCCACACGTTATCATCCTCTTGATCGCATTAGTGGCTGTTTTCTCTATTTTAACTTATATTGTACCGGCCGGCGCCTATGAGAGAGAGATCAACGATACGGGCCGGGAGGTGGTGGTGGCCGGATCGTTTGAATTTGTAGAAGCCACACCGGTATCGCTGCTCACATTTCTTTCCAGTTTCCACAATGGATTTTTAAAAGGCGCGGATATCATCATGCTGGTACTGGCCTGCGGTGGAGCTTTTGCAGTATTAAACGAAACGAAAGCCATCGAAGCGGGGATTGGCCGTTTGACCCGTGCGCTCCGCGGGAAAGAACGGCTGGTTATTCCCATCATTATGTTTCTCTTTGCTTTGGGGGGAGGCGCGCTGTCTATTTACGAAGAGACTCTGCCGTTCATTCCTATTATGATAGGGTTGGCTCTTTCACTGGGATTTGATTCGCTGGTGGGGATGGCCATCGTTGCGGCCGGATTGTCCACCGGGTTTGCGGGAGCCTTTCTCAGCCCCGTTGTGGTGGGAACTGCTCAATCGATTGCCGGATTGCCGATCTTATCCGGATTTCAATTTCGCCTGGTGATGTTCGCCGTACTCTGCGTTACTTCCATCAGTTATATTTTTCTTTATGCCGGCAGAATCAAGAAGAAACCGGAATTGAGTGTGATGTACGAACTGGATCAAAGACGGGAGGACCTGGCGGATTACAATGACCTGGTGGAGCTGAGCCCTCGAAGGATTTTCGTACTGCTTGCGTTGGTGGCTTCACTGATTATTCTCGGAGTCGGCGTGATTAAACTGGGTTGGTGGTATGCGGAGATCACTGCCGTTTTTCTGGGCATGGGCTTTGCCGTAGGGATCATCTCGGGAATGCATTACAATGAATTTTCACAGGTGTTTTTAAAGGGAATCAGCGAAATAGCCGGCGGCGCCATGGTGATTTGCTTCGCCAATGCCATTATCATCGTGATGCAGTCGGGTCAGATTCTGGATACGATTCTTTATGGGGCCTCCAGTCTGCTGTCCACGTTTCCGCCTTTGCTTTCGGCGCTGGGAATGTACGTATTCCAATGTCTGCTGAATTTTGCGGTACCTTCCGGAACCGGACAAGCGGCACTTTCCATGCCAATCATGGCACCTTTGGCGGAGCTGGTGGGAGTGACCAAGCAGACGGCGGTAATTGCCTTTCAGTTAGGGGACGGCATTTCCAATATCCTCACGCCTACCTGCGGTTATCTGATGATCGCGCTGGCCATGGCTAGAATCCCTTGGGAAAAATGGGTTAAGTTTATTTGGAAGTTTATCGTCATGCAATACGTGATCGGCGCTATTTTCGTGGCGGCCGCGCACCTCATGCAATTGGGACCATTTTAACGAGAATATGGGAACGGGGGAAGGAGAAAATTCAAATGAAACACGGGCTGCTTGCGAAGCGTTATTGGAAAATACGGATGACCCCCATGAATCAAGTGGATCGCCTGGCTGAGCAATTCGATGATGTGATCAATTTGAGTTTGGGAGATCCGGACTTGGTCACCGATCGCCGGATTATTCAAGAAGCGATGCTGGATGCGGAGCGAGGCTATACGAAATACGGTGATTTTCAGGGAGATCCGGAGCTGCGCAAAGAGATCGCCGCATTTTATGATCAGGAATATCATCTTATGGTCTCTGACGATGAAATCTTTGTCACCGCCGGTGCCTGTGTGGCGATGTATCTCGTACTGGAGGCCATTTTGGACGATGGAGACGAGGTGATTTTACAAGCGCCGTATTTTACTCCGTATCCGGAACAGGTACGGCTGGCACGGGGAATTCCCGTGGAACTTCCCACTTATGAGGAAGAAAATTTTCAGATTGACCTGGAAC
>CAUHLX010000043.1 GCA_959606705.1 uncultured Bacillota bacterium
AGGTTCGTTGTGAATGGAGGAGAAGCGAGCTTGTATTCATCATAAATACAATTCCCTCTTAAGTCAAGTATAATATCATATATAATATATAATTTAAAAATAAAGGATTGCCATCCCGCACTGTTTGATATAATATATAATGTATCATATAGAAACGCGGTGTTCCGCTTTTAAACCAATTAAAAAGAATCAAGGGGGGGAGGAGTTTGACAAGAGAAATTCCGGATTTCATCGATGGATATGGAATAGTAAACCAATTTAACGGTATAAAGTCGACAAACAATATGATAGAATATATAATAAAGCGTCGGTTCGAAAGAAAAAACAAGAGGAGCAAGGTCGTGGATCTTAAGACTCTTTTCTCTCAAGCAGCGCTTTATGACGGGATGACGATTTCCTTTCATCACCATTTGAGAAACGGAGATCAGGTAGTCAATCTTGTGATGAGCGAACTGGCTAAAACCGGGGTACGGGACATCACGATTGCCGCTAGCGGTATTTTCCCAGTCCACGAATGTCTGATCGATTCGATTCGAACGGGTTTGATCAAGAAAATATACACCAGTTATTTAAACGGTCCCGTGGCCGCGGCGATTTCACAAGGGCTGATGGATCAGCCTGTCGTTCTTCAATCTCACGGGGGACGGGCACGTGCGGTGGAGACGGGAGCGCTTCCCATCGATATTGCGTTTATTGCGGCCTCGGAGTGTGACTGTGCGGGGAATATGAATGGCAAGAACGGCCCATCGGCGTTCGGTGTTCTCAGTTATGCGTGTCCTGACGCCGCAATGGCGAATGTGGTGGTGGCGGTGACGGATCACCTGGTGGATTATCCCGCGAATCCCATTGAGATCAGTCAGGAATACGTAGACTATGTTCTGGTAGTGGATCGGATTGGCAACCCGCGGGAGATCACCTCCGGAACTACGAGAATTACGCAGGACCCTCGGAGTGTGAGCATTGCCCATACGGCGGCTGAAGTGATTCGAGCGTCCGGCTTTTTAAAAGATGGGTTTTCGTTTCAAACGGGGGCCGGAGGGACTTCTCTGGCCACGGCCGCGTTCGTTAAGGAAAAAATGCGCGCGGAAGGAATAAGAGGGGGTGCGATTCTGGGCGGCACGACGCGATATTCCGTAGAGCTGCTCCGAGAAGGATACTTTAAAAGAATTCTGGATGTACAATGCTTCGATCAGGAAGCGATTCGATCGGTGTATGAAACGCCGGGACATACGGGGATGTCAGCCGGGATGTATGCGAACCCGTGGAATAAAGGCGCGGTGGTCAACCAGTTGGACGTGGTCGTGCTGGGAGCTACGGAGGTAGATGTCGATTTTAACGTCAATGTGATTACCGATTCGAAAGGAAATATCATGGGCGGCAGTGGCGGGCACGCGGATACGGCTGCCGGAGCAGGGCTTACGGTTGTGGTGACTCCCTTGGTGAGGAAAGGAAAATACCCTTGTATCCGAGAGCGGGTAACGACCGTAACCACGCCGGGGGAGACGGTGGATGCGGTGGTGACGGATTTCGGAGTAGCCGTAAACCCCCATAGACAAGAACTGACAAAATTACTGAACGAGAATGGAATTGAAGTGAAATCAATCGAAGAATTGTCCCAAGCGGCAGCCAGGGTGACCGGCGGCTTTTCCCCTTCGGAGGGAGATGATAAAATCACGGCGGTCGTCGAATACCGGGATGGAACCGTGATCGATGTGGTTCACAAGATAAAAAAGAAAGCGGATGAAAAATGATGAGAGAAAAGAGTGATTACTTTACGAAGTCCAGATATGTTTATGATATGGTAAAGGACGATATTCTGTCGGGGAGATACGCACCCGGAGAAAAGATCGTGATTCGAAATGTGTCGGAGGAACTCAATATCAGCGATATTCCGGTGCGTGAAGCGATGCGAAAGCTGGAGGCGGAGGAACTGGTGGTGTTTTCACCTCACGTAGGTGCTACCGTTGCCAGCATTTCGTTTGAAGAGATGAAAGAGATCATCAGTTTGCGGGAATTGTTAGAACCTTATGCGGCAAAGCTGGCGGTGGAGAAGATCTCCTCCGAAAAAATCGATCAGTTGAAGCAGCTGGTGGATGAAATGGATCAATGCATCGAAGAAGACGATTATCATTCTTATGGCAAATTGAATAAAGAGTTTCATCTGTGCATCTATGAGGACTGCGGCAATCACACATTGTTCCACATCGTCAAGGATCTCATGGAGAAAACGGAACGGACTCGGGCTATTTTCCGGATGCTGCCCTCGAGAATGCGGGATTCCAACAGCGAACATAAGCAGCTGCTGAAAGCGATCGAGGAAAAGGATGAAGCGGCCGTCGAAGAAATTGTAAAGCACCAGAGACTTCGTTCCACGGAACGCTATCTGGATCAGCTGGACGCCAAGATTCGGGAGGAGCAAACTACGGGAAAGAGCCCTAAAAAAACCGGAAGACAAAGCAGACAATAGAAAACTTCATATGCTTTTCCCTTACAAAGCTCCTTCTCCGTGGGCCGGAAGAACACCTCCCCCATCGGCGAAGGAGCTTTGTTGTCGAAATGATCAGCTATTTACCTTGACTTACGTTATATATAATATATAATATAGCATATGATTTGTGACGTTTAAAATAGGAGAAGGAAAAAAGGAGGTGCGTTATGGGAATGAATCTAAGAAAGACAGCGGCAGCGGTATTGTGTTTGATGCTAGGGGTCTCGTCCCTTGGCGGCTGCGCGGGAAATGACCATCCGCAGGAAAAGAAACCGAATTATCCGGAAAAACCGGTGGAGGTCGTAGTCAACACGGATCCCGGAGATGGGGTTTACATGTTTGCCTCCGCCATTTCGGAAGCGTTGAGCAAACAGCAGGGCATCCGATTCAACGTAGTGTCAAAGACCGGGGGCAGCGGAGCAAACCAGATGGCGTATGTGGCCACCAAGAAGGGGGATCCGTATTACCTTTCCACCTGTCAGCCCAGCACGATTACAACACCCATCAAGAATGATCTGGAGTTGACCTATCGGGATTTTACTCCGATTTGCTGTGTCATTGCGGAGCCTTATCTGTATGTGGTACGAGCGGACTCTCCGTTTCAGAGCTTCGAGGATCTCGTTGCGTATGCGAAAGAACATCCGAAAGAACTGATTCAGGGAACCGGGGTGTATGGAGCCAATGATACGGTACTCAGTACGCTAGTTCAGAGCAAAACCGGTACGGAGTTTAATATCGTACCTTTCTCCGACGGAGGCCAGATGCTGATTGCGGTTCTATCGGGAGACGCGGATTTTATTTCGGCCAATCCCAGTGAGCTGATGGAACAGATCGAGGCGGGAAAGTTGCGTCCGCTGGCCATTGCCAGCGAAGATCGGCTGGAAGGTTTGCCGGATGTGCCCACCTTGAAGGAGCAGGGGATCGATGTGGTGTTCCAGGGATTCCGAGGCATTATGGCGCCCGCCGACGTGGAGCCGGAGGTGGTGCTCTGGTTGGAACAGGCAATCAAGGAGGCTTCGGAAGAGCCGGATTTCGAGAAATACCTGAAAGAAAACCTGGTGGATCGGGTCTGGATGGATCACCAGGAGCTTGCGGGTTATTGGGAGGAATTGGACGCCATGTATCATGAAATCTATGAACAGATGGGAATCTAATCTCCGGCTCCGCTCAATCACGAAAAAAGCCGCCGGCTCGGCGGCTTTTTCGTTCGGATAGAAGGGAAGGAACGGGTGAGTATCAGATGACGGAAAGGAAGATCAATTGGAAGAGAAACGCTTTGATTCTCGGTTTTGTTGAATTCTGCGTGCGCAGTATGATGATGATGGTGCGTCCTTATATTCCGCTTTATCTTCCGGAATTGGGCGTGGAAGACGCCGCGGGGATTGCCTATTGGACCGGGCTGCTGTCCTCGGTCAATTTCATCGCCTTAGCCGTGGCGACTCCCTTTTGGGGGAGGCTTGCCGATCGGGTGGGGAAAAAGCCCATGGTCATCCGCTGTGTGTTCTTTATGGGGATCTTCAGTCTCTTTTTGGCCATGGCCGAAAGTCCCGGCCAGTTTCTGGTCATTCGATTGATCATGGGAGCGATCTCCGGTGTAAACGCGGCGGCCACGGCGATGGTGGCGACGACGACGCCGGAAGAAGAACTGGGGTGGGCCATCGGCGTAATTCAGATGGGTTATATGGGAGGTACGCTGATGGGACCGGTGCTGGGAAGCCTGCTGGCAAATATCGTCGGCTATCGCGGCTGTCTGATCGCCGCGGGAATCATGATTCTCTTCCTGCTCCCCTTCGTGATCCTGGGAGTGAATGAAAACTTTGTGCGGGAGGAGAACAAGGAAAAGAAAGACACAGCGCCCGGAGGAGCATGGAGCGGCCGATGGAAGGCGCTGCGGAATATGGCACAATTCAAAGCGATCACCATTTTTATTCTGGTGTTGTGTCTGTCTCAGTTTGCCTTGCAAGGGAGCGATTCCTTCATCACTTTGTTAATGAAGGAAATCGACCGAGGAGATCATCTCAACGTGGTGGTGGCCGTGTCCTTTGGAGCGCTGGCGGCGGCCAACGTACTGTCTTCCACCTGGATGGGACGGCTGGGAGATCGATTGGGCAACGTGAAGGTTATGAGCGTTTCGTTCCTGGGGTTTACGGCATGTCTGGGACTGCAGGCGGTGGTGGGGACGCCAGGTTTAATTCTGCTGCGTATGCTGGAGGGAGTGACGATCGCGGGAATTTTACCCAACGCCTATACCTGCATCACGAAGATGACCGAGGCACATTCACGAGGTGGTGTTTTGGGAATCGCCTCCGGAATGGCGGCGCTGGGGAGCTTTCTGGGACCAAATGTCTGTGGATTCGTCGGAGCGCGAAGTGGGATCCGCGCCATCTTTCCCATGTTATGTGTGGTGATGGGAGGCTTCGGCCTAGTGGTTCTGCCGATGCTGAGCCGGTTGAACCGCAAAACGGGACGGAAATTGTAAGAAAATTAGAATGATTCGATATATTTTAGTTGACAACGCTTCTACATTATATATAATATATGATATAGAACAAAGGGCGGGTGAAATTGTTCGGTGACGGACGGATCACCAGCCTCAACCCAGGAACCAAAGGAGGAACCGAAATGAAAGAAATGAACCCGATCCATGGAAAGATTAAGTATGACAAACACAACCTCTACTGGTGCAATCCGGGAGAAGTAGCTGATTGGTTAAAGAAAACCGACATCATTATGCTGCCTCTGGGAAGCGTAGAACAGCATGGACCTTATGTGCCGATTTCGATGGATTGTCTGTCTACGGAACTGATTACCGAGCGTTTGGCGAATCGCTGTGATATTCCGTACTTCCCACAGTTTTATCCGGGCTATACTCCATATCATATGTGGCCGGCAGGTGAGCCGAAAGGAAGCGTAACACTCCGCTATACCACCTACTGCGATGTGGTCTACGATCTGATCCGCTGTTTGATTCACAACGGCTTCAACAAGATCCTGATTCCTACCGGACACACCGGAAATCTCTGGCCGCTGGATACGGTGATGAGAAGAGTTCGCATGGAAACCGGCGCTTTCGTAGCATCCCTGAGAGTCGAATCGGAAATCTTTGCCTTGATCAAAGAACTGAATGAGATCTTCGACGACGTACCGGAAAAGTTTCCGTGGAAGCATGCGGCGGAAGCGGAAACCTCCTGCGCGCTGCTGTACGACGAAGAGCTGGTAGATAAGTCCAAATACGTGGATGGAATCCCACACAATCCGGACTGGCTGCCCGATACCTTCTCCATGGGTGACGGAGTGCCTTCGCAGTGTCACTTCAAGGAATATTCCAAGCTGAACCACGGGTCACTGATTCGGACTCCCTTTAACTTCTACGAATTTTCCGATCCTGGCCACGCCGGCAGTCCCTACAACGCTTCCGTGGAAAAGGGGGAAGCCCTGTATGGAAAGCTGACGGATATCATGGCGGACATGATCGAAGAGATCAAGAAGATCGAAGTGAATGTGCACAATCGTGATTTCGCGCAGGGAATGACCAGCTGGTAAACAAAATTTCGGAGAAAGGGTTCTTCTTTCCGCAGTATGAAGGAGGGACCCTTTCCGATAACGGAGGTGAGGAAAAAGATGTTTCAGGAACAGCTGTTTGAGAAATACGATGAAAACTATCCGGTAAAGCTTTTGCGGGAGTTGATTGCCATTCCCTCGGAAACTCCCAACGGGGACGTGGTGAACATCATTGCTCGATTGGAACAGGAAATAAAGGCGCTGGGATTCGATACCAAGGTGGTGGGGAAGCGTCCGGACAAGCCGAATCTCATTGCCGAGTACAATAAAGAAGGAACGGGGACGGCGGTCGTGCTTTATGCCCACGCGGACTGCGCAGGGATCGAGGGAGACGCTCATCTTTGGAAAACAGATCCCTATGGAGGAGAAATCATCGACGGGGTGGTATACGGCAACGGAGCGGCCGACGCTAAGAGCGGGATCGCTCAGTTGATCGCGGCTTGCAAGACCATTGTGGAGTCACAGCTGCCGATGAACGGCCGCCTTTTGTTCATCGCCACTGCGGACGGAGAAATCGGGGACTTGGAGGGAGCCAAATGGCTCTATGAGTCAAATCTGATTCCCAAGGCCGATTTTGGGATCAATGCGGACGCGTCCTGCTTGAGAATCCAGTACACGTTTCGGGGACGATCCTTCTGGAGGTTCAAAACAAAGGGCGTCGTATGTCACTCCAACTCCCCTCAAAACGGGATCAACGCCGTGAGCAAGATGATCAAGGTTATGGCGGCAATCGAGGAGGGACCCTTTGCCTTTACGTCTCATCCTACCATGCCGGATCCGACGAGGACTTGGACCAAGGTGGATGGGGGAGTCAAGCACAATTCGCTGCCCGGACATTGCGAAGCGATTCTGGACCTGCGGTTGGTCCCGGGAATGACCATCGATCAGGCCGGAGCGGAAATGGAGGGCATTTTGGACAAACTGCGGGCGGAGGACCCGGAACTGGAGGTTTCCATGGAGCTGATGGAATTCGGCGCGCGGGAGGTCATTGCTTTTGAGGACGACTGTAAAATCGTAACGGAGGCGGACCGCGCGTTCGAGGAAATTACCGGACAAAAGCCGGATCATACCTCGGGACCCGGTTCCGCGGGATGCATCATGTACTTTGGAGAATTGGGAATTCCTTCGATCTTCTTCGGACCGGCAGACTTGGAAACGGCCCATCAGCCGGACGAGTGCTGTTCCATCGATAAGCTGCAGATTGCCGCAAAGGTTACGGCGCTTACCGCGGCCAGGCTCGTTTGCGGGAACGTTTAAAGAAACGCTGATCCGAAAAGGAGGTTCGTAATGAGTTATGAAAACGCAAGTATGTATAACGACATTCCGGAAACAGCTTGGGAGCGGTCGAACATTTCACAGCCTAATTTGTACGATACGACGCTGAGGGACGGGGAGCAGGCGGCTGGGGTCAGCTTCAGCAAGGAGGAAAAGGTTGAGATTGCTCAAATGCTTTCGGAGCTTGGAGTGAAACGCATCGAAGCAGGTCTGCCGGTGATTTCCAAAAGTGATCGGGAAGCGGTGGAAGCTCTTGCGTCCGGGAATCTTTCCGCTGAAATTTGGGGGTTCTCCAGATGTGTCACCAAGGACATCGATGTCAATGCCGAGGTGGGGGTGGAAGCGATGATCTGTGAGATCGCTACCAGCGAAGCGAAGATGAGAGCATATCATTACACGGAGGATTCCGTGTATGAAAAAGCGATGACCAGCCTAATTCACGCCAAGGAAAAAAATTTAAAAACAGCGTTTTTTGCGGTGGATGCGACAAAGACCAGAATGGAGTTTTTGAAAAAGATGTATCAGGACGCCGTGCAAATCGGCGGGGCGCAGGAGGTAGTATTGCCGGACACCATGGGCGGCGCCAGCCCGGAGGCGATCGGCTACTTGGTGAAAAAGGTCAAGGAGTGGGTTGACGTACCGGTTCACATTCACTGTCACAACGACTTGGGCTTGGGAACGGCCTGCAGTCTGGCCGGAATCCGGTCGGGAGCGGATTGGATTCACGTGGCGGTCAACGGGCTGGGGGAACGGAGCGGGAACTGCGATCTGGCGGAATTGGCGCTGGCGGGCAAGCTGCTGTACGATATCGATTTCGGACTGGACCTCACCAGGCTGCGAGAGATTTCCTGCCGTATGGAGAAAATCTGTGGAATTCCAATGAGCGTGATGAAGCCGGTAACCGGAGAACATATTTTTACCAGGGACAGCGGATTGGTCGTAACGCAGCTCCGGCAGTATCCGCCGGCGGTAGAGCTTTATCCGCCGGAGATGGTAGGCCAAACGCGTTCCGTATTGATTAATAAGAAAAGCGGCGCTCACTCCATCGAGTACGTAATGGAGGCCATGGGCCTGGAGATTACCTTTGAAGCCGCCGTGGCCATGGCCGAACGGGTCAAGGAAATTACCGCTCGGCGAAAGGGTAATCTTTCCGAGAACGAACTATTGGAGCTGTATCGGCAGTGTAACGAATAACGGAGAGCGGGAGAAAGGAGGCAGCATTATGAAGACCATTCAAATCGGTTTTTACGGCCTGCTCGTTTTACTTTCAGCGTACTACACCTCCCAGTCTTTTTCCTTTGGATTATGGCAGGGGTTTGGTCCCGGACCAGGATTGATGCCCCTGATTTTGGGGATTTCCATGTTTGTACTTTCCCTTTATCAGCTGATGTCCACGGACGGCGTCCGCAGTAAGGATCAAAGCAAATTTTTAGATGCTGTCGCGAGGAAACGTCTGGCGGTGCTGCTTTTGATGACCATTCTCGCAGTGCTGCTGATGGAGAAGGTCGGATTTATTCCCATAATCATTCTATACTGTTTTATCATTCTCGCTTATTTGGATGAATGGAAGGTGGGGAAGAGTATTCTATTTTCCGTCGGTCTGTCCGTGGGAAGCTGGGTGCTGTTTGATATGATCTTTCAGCTGCCTCTTCCGGAGGGACTGCTTCATCTAATCCTAGGATAAGAAAGGGGCGACATCGTGGATCTCAATATCGCACAAAATCTAATGATGGGGTTTTCCCAGATCCTGTCCGTCACCTATCTCCTATATATTACCGTGGGCGTTTTCATCGGTTTGGTGGTAGGCGCGCTGCCCGGTCTCGGACCGACCGCGGCCATCTGCATCCTGCTTCCCATGACCTACAACAGCGATCCTGTTCTGTCCATCGTCATGCTGACCGGAATTTACTACGGAGCGATGTTCGGAGGTTCTTATACCAGCATTCTGCTGAACCTGCCCGGGGAAAATTCTTCCGTCATGACCGCGGTACAAGGCTATAAGCTGGCTTGCCACGGAAAGGCTTCCGAAGCGATTCAGATGGCCAATCTCGCTTCGTTTATCGGAGGCACTTTCAGTATTGTCATGCTGACCTTTACCGCCGCCTGGCTGGGCAATGTGGCGCTGAAGTTCGGAGCGCCGGAGTATACGGTGCTCATGCTGCTGGGATTGTCCGCGGTGGCCTTCGTGGGCACCAGCTCCGTTTCCAAAGGACTGCTCTCGGTGGTATTCGGACTGATCGTGGGAACCATCGGCAGTGAGCCGATCACCGGTGCGCAGCGTTTTACCTTTCACAATTACAATTTGGGTGACGGAATCCCCTTTGCGGCCGCGGCGATGGGACTGTTCGCAATCTCGGAAGTGTTTCTCTGCATGGAACAGAAGGAACACCCGGTAAAAATGACTCAGAAGGAAAAAAAGTTGAGAATCAAGTGGCCCTCCGCAGATGATTTCAAAATTTCCGCGGTTCCCGGGGCCATCGGTTCCGCGCTGGGCTTCGCCTTGGGAGCGCTTCCCGGCGTAGGGCCTACCATTGCCTCGTTTATGAGCTACGGCATCGCCAGAGGGCGGACCAAAGATCCGGAAAAATGGGAGACCACCGGGGCAATCGAAGGAATCGCCGCCACGGAGACCGCAAACAACGCGGCGGTCGGCGGGGCTCTGGTTCCCATGCTTTCTCTCGGAATCCCGGGCTCGGCCGCGACCGCTGTTTTGATGGCGGGACTGATGGTCCATGGAATCCGGCCGGGCCCCCTCCTCTTTACCAACAACCCGGAAATTCCCTGGGGAGTTATTTCAAGTATGTATATCGGGAATGTGATCGCGGTAATCATGGGGATTCTAGTATCGGTATATGTGGTACGAGTGCTGCGTCTGCCGCCCATCGCCATCTATACGACGATTCTCGTGATTACCATGGTCGGAGCATTTTCCATCAACAACGGCGTATTCAATATCTATGTGCTGGTGGTATTCGGCGTAATCGGTTATTTCTTTGAAAAGGCCGGGATTCCCAAAGCACCCTGTATTTTAGGGCTGGTGCTGGGACCTTCCTTGGAAACTTCATTTTCCCAAGCACTCATCATGTCGCATGGCAGTCTGATGATTTACCTGCAGCGGCCGGTGAGCGTGGGCTTACTCGTCGTATTCCTGATCATTCTGTTGATTCCGGTATGGAAACGAATGAGGAAAAAAAGGAAAGACGCACAAGCGCAACAATGAAAGGAGGGAATCATGATGAAAAAAATAGCGGTGACAATGGCGCTGGCGATTGCGGCGGCCGTGGCTTTGGCCGGCTGTTCCGGCACTTCCGCAGGAAAGAAAGAAACCACAGGAAACGAAGGCTTGGACTACCCGACGAAGGAGATAGAGATCGTCTGTCACACCAATCCGGGTGACGGGGCGGATGTCTACGTGCGGGCGATTTCCGACGCCATCAATCAAAACGAGCTGCTGCCGGTGGTGACGGCCGTAGCCAATAAATCGGGCGGCAGCGGCGCTAATATGTATAACTATATGATGCAGAAGAAAGGGGATCCCTATTACATGATGACGGCGCAGCCCAATCTGCTCACCAGCCCCATCAACAACGATTTGGAGATCCGTTATACCGACTTTACTCCCATTGCCTGCTTGGCTACGGAGCCTCTGGTGGTCACTGTAAACGCAAATTCGTCTTATCGGGACATGAATGATCTCATCGAAGCGGCTTCCGCGGCACCGAAAGCGGTGACTCAGGCGGGAGGTCTGGCCGGAGCCACGGAATATTTTCTCAGCTATATGATCGAGGAAGAGACCGGCGTGGTGTTCAACCTGCTGCCGCATGCCGGCGGCGGTTCGGAAGCGATGGTGACTCTGCTGGCGGGAGACGCCGACTTCATGATCTCCAATCCTTCCGAAGTTCTGGGACAGGTGGAAGCCGGCACCCTGCGGATCTTAGCGGTGGGAACGGAGGAACGAATCGATTTGCTGCCGGAGGTCCCCACGCTGAAGGAACAGGGAATCGACGCCACCTTCGGGATGTTCCGGGGAATTGCCATGCCCGGCGAGATCGATGAAACGATTCAGGATTACATGACCGAGGTGATGAAACGGGTCACGGAAACGGAACAGTGGGCAAAATACTGTGAGGACAACGGTCTGGTATCCAATTATATGAACGACGATGAATTCGAAGCGTATTTGAACGAACAGAATCCCATCTTCGAAGAGGTATTGTCCAGTTACGGAGACCGGCTGAAATAGCCGTGGGTCTTTGCGGAACGTCCCGGCCGAACTAGCCGGGACGGTAACCGGATTAAACGAGAGCTGCCGAGCCTGAGTCGCCGGCGGCTTTCGTTTTTATGGGAACGTTGTTAAGATGACTGGTTTGTGGTATTCTAAGCAGGAGAACCGAGACACCTTCATCTCCTTGTGACACATGGAGATGAGCGGATTGCAGAGGAAACGGATACGATGAGGAAAGAAATGAGACAGGATCGGGTCATGGACGCCGTACTCCGCGGCCGGCTGATTCAACGGGGCGATCATATTGTTGTGGGACTTTCAGGCGGACCGGATTCGGTCTGTCTGTTTTCCGTTTTGCTGGAAATGAGCGGCGAGTGGGATTTGACCCTTCATCCGGTCCACGTCAACCATCAGCTCCGCGGGGCGGAGGCCGAAGCCGATCAAGCTTTCGTGGAACGCCTGTGCCTTCAGGCCGGATTCCCCTGCGTGGTGGTGACGGCAGATGTGGCCGCTCTGGCAAAAGAGGAAGGTCTGAGCACGGAGGAAGCGGGACGAACGGTACGCTACCGAGCATTCGAGAGAGAAAGACGGAAGGTAATGACGGAGCTGGAGGCGGATGGCGACCGGGTGAAAATCGCGGTGGCCCAAAACCGGGGGGATCTGGCGGAGACGGTGCTGATGCGGATTCTTCGGGGAACCGGCCCGGACGGATTGGCGGGAATGGAACCGCGCTCGGGAGCTTTGATCCGGCCGCTTTTGTATGTGGATCGCTCCGACATCGAGGCCTATTGCGCTGATAAAGGACTGGAACCCAGGATTGACCGGACCAATCAGGAAACGATGTACACCAGAAACAAGATTCGATGGAAGCTTCTACCTTATTTAAAAGAAGAATTTAACGGAAATGTGGATTTGGCACTGGTACGGCT
>CAUHLX010000044.1 GCA_959606705.1 uncultured Bacillota bacterium
GGTAATTCCTTCAATGGCGAACACGGAACCGTTGGGATTGTCCTCGATATCCATGGACGGGTTTCCATCCGGATCCACATACTGCGTGGCAATCTGGCCGTTCTCCGCCAGCTCCTTGATCAGGCTGTCGCCGGCGATAAAGCGTCCTTCTCCGTGAGAAACGGGAATCAGATGAACGTCTCCCACGTCCACTCCCGCAAACCAGGGCGATTTCGTGGAGGCGATGCGAGTCCGCACCAGCCTGGACATGTGCCGGTTGATCTGGTTGTAGGTCAGCGTGGCGCTGTCCTCCTTCATTTCCGTGATCTTTCCATATGGCACCAGCCCCAGCTTGATCAGTGCCTGGAAGCCATTGCAGATTCCCAGCATCAAACCGTCTCTGTTTTCCAGCAGGTCCGCCACCGCCTCGCTGACGGCGGGATTGCGGAACACCGCCGTAATGAATTTCGCCGACCCGTCCGGTTCGTCGCCGCCGGAGAATCCGCCCGGGATCATGATGATCTGACTTTTGGAAATGACCTCGGCCATGGTTTTGATGGAATCCGCCAGCGTGTCCGCGTTCTGATTGTTCAGCACCTGGACCGTGCAGATTCCTCCCGCTCTTTCAAACGCCCGCTTGGAATCCACCTCGCAGTTGGTCCCCGGGAATACCGGAAGGAACACTCTGGGCTTGGCGATCGCCAAATCACTATGAGCCTTTCCTCGCCGCGGGAAGGAAAACGCCTGGCATTTTGCTCCGGCCTGCTTTTCCACCCGTGTGGGGAATACGCCCTCCAGAGGAGCTCCCCACTGTTCCGTCAGCTTGCTCAGAGAAACGGAACAGGACTTTTCAATTCCGGCCTCCGTCTTGGTCGCCGCATACAGCTCCGCTTCCGCGCTCGTCGTTCCGGCCACCGTGTAATTCAAACCGGACAACAGCTGTTCCACGCCGCCCTGTTCCGCGTTTCGACCGTCGATTTCCAAAAGCAGGCTGCCGTAAGCCTTGCGGGACAGCTGCTCCTCGGAGAGCCCGGTGAGCTTGACTCCGATCCCGTTGCCCAACGCCATCTTGGCCGCGGCCGCATAGGCTCCGCCCAGGCCCACCGGTGACGCCGACCGGATTTTTTCTTCTTGAATCAACTGGTAGATTCGATCCATCTGCCGGCGGTAGCTTTCTTCGCATAGCAAGCCATCTTCCCCATAGCCCGGGCTGACCAGCACCAGAGTGCTGCCGGTCTCCTTCAGCTCGGTGGAAACCACCTTCGACGCCGATGCCACGTCCACCGCGAAGGAAATCAGGGTAGGCGGTACGTTTTTATCCATGAAGGTTCCCGACATGCTGTCCTTGCCGCCGATGGCCGGAATTTCCAGGAACTTCTGCGCCTTCAGCGCCCCCAGCAGAGCCGCCAGAGGCTTGCCCCAACGTGCCGGGTCCACACCTAACCGTTCAAAATATTCCTGAAAGCTGAGACGTACGTTTCGGATGTTTCCGCCCATGGCTCCGATCTTGGTGACGGAATCCACCACCGCGTAGTAAGCCCCATGATAGGGGCTGAGCTTCGCCAGCTGGGGGTCAAACCCATACGCCATCAGCGTAGCGGTATCCGTGTCTCCTTTCGTAACCGGAAGCTTGGCCGCCATACCGGCCGCCGGAGTCAGCTGATATTTCCCGCCCAGCGCCGATGGTGCTGTCAAACTGCTCCGTCAGCCCCTTCTGGCTCACGCAGTTCAAATCGCTGATCAGCTGCTGCGCCGCCGATTCCAGCGTTCCCGCTCCGAAAAGCCTGCCGATCAGAGCTTCTCCCTCCGCTCCATCAAAGCCTGCCGCCCGTACCAGCTCCTTCATAGACGCAGCGTTTTCCTGCCGCACGCCGTTGGTATCTAAAAATTCCCTGGAAAGATCCAGAATCCGGTCCCCTCGCCAGTCCATGCGGAATCGACCCGTATCGGTTACCACCGCCACGGCTACCGCTTCCAAATTCTCTTCTGCCGCGTAGCTCAAGAAGGTATCCACATCCTCTTTGGCCACTACCACGGCCATTCTTTCCTGCGATTCGGAAATGGCCAGCTCGGTGCCGTCCAAGCCTTCATATTTCTTGGGAACCAAATCCAGATTGACGTCCAGGCTGTCCGCCAGTTCCCCGATGGCCACCGAAACACCGCCCGCACCGAAATCGTTGCAGCGTTTGATGATCCGCGCCGCTTCCTTTCTGCGGAACAGTCTCTGCACATTGCGTTCCACAGGAGGATTCCCCTTCTGTACCTCCGCGCCGCAGGTGAGGATGGAATCTTCGGTGTGCTCCTTCGAAGAACCGGTCGCACCGCCGCAGCCGTCCCGACCCGTACGGCCGCCCACCAGAATAATCACATCGCCGGCCGCCGGCCGTTCCCGCACCACGTGATCCGCCGGAGCCGCGCCGATGACCGCGCCCACTTCCATGCGCTTGGCCACGAAATCCGGATCGTAGACTTCCGCCACCTGTCCGGTAGCCAGACCGATCTGGTTTCCGTACGAGCTGTAGCCGTCCGCGGCGCTCTTCGTAATCTTGCGTTGGGGCAGCTTCCCCGCCAAGGTATCCTCAAATTTGGTTCGAGGGTCGGCACAGCCCGTCACCCGCATGGCCTGATATACGTAAACGCGTCCCGACAGAGGATCGCGGATCGCCCCGCCCAGGCAGGTGGCCGCACCGCCAAAAGGTTCGATCTCCGTGGGATGATTGTGCGTTTCATTCTTGAACATGACCAGCCAGTCTTCCTTTTGGCCGTCCACCTCCGCTTCCACTTTGATGCTGCAGGCGTTGATCTCCTCTGATTCGTCCAGATCGGGTACCAGCCCTTTCTTCTTGAGATACTTGGCGCCGATCACCGCCAGATCCATCAAGCACACAGGCTTGTCCCTCTCCCCGTAAACCTCACTGCGCATAGCCAGGTATTCGTCATAGGTCTTCCGAAGCAGTTCTCCTAAGACTCCTTCTCCGAAGTCCACATCCGTGATCTTGGTATTAAACGTAGTATGCCGGCAGTGATCGGACCAATAGGTATCGATGACCCGAAGCTCGGTCACGGTGGGCTCGCGGTGTTCCCGCTCCCCAAAATAGGAACGGACAAACCGTAGATCCGCCGCGCTCATGGCAAAACCCATCTCCTTGCGATAAGCCTCCAGTTTCTCGTCGTCCCAGCCGCGAAAGCCTTCCACACGAGCCACCGCTTCCGGCACCGGCATGTCCATGGAAAGCTGCTGCGGCTTGTCCGCCGCGCCCTCCTGAGAATCCACCGGATTGATGCAGTAATTCTTAACCGCTTCCAAATCCGTTTCATCCAGGTCGCCCAACAGCACCACCATTCTGGCAAACCGCACCACCGGCTCCGCCGAACCATTCATCAGCTTGATGCACTGCGCGGCGGAATCCGCCCGCTGATCGTATTGACCCGGCAAATACTCCGTTAGAAAAGAACGAGAGCCCGCTTCGAGTTCTATTTTTTCATCGTAGGCCATATCCACGGCCGGTTCGGCGAAAATCGTCTCTCTTGCGGACTCATAAGTTTGCTGGTCGATTCCTTCTATATCATACCGGTTGATGACGCGTACACCGGAAAGCTGCCGCAGGTGCAGATTCTCCGAGAGTTCGCGAAATAAGCTCTGCGCTTCGACGTCAAAGCCTTTCTTTTTTTCCACATAGATTCGTCTTACCATGGGATTCCTCCTATTTTCCGGATTTCAACGCACTAAGTTTCTTTTAATGTTCGTGTTTTTGGCATATTTCTTCCATTTCTGCTTTTATATTACCAGAACGGGTCCCTTTTTTCAAACAGAAAATCGAATATTCCCGGGAAAAATACCATGATCGGAGTCTATTGTTATTTGCCTGTTTTATTTGGCTTTTCAGACGATTTGTGATATGGTTGAAGCAACGAAAATCCATGGTCCCGATGATTCAATCGCTGATTGACGTCTTGGCCGGGATCTTAACCGCAGTTTTTGTGGTTATCGCGTGGAATTGCCGTCTCCATTGGCTGACCGATATCTATCTCCTGATCTCCGGGCTCATCACCCCTCTGCTCATTGGCGGCTATTTCTTGGGGGCAACGCAGTTCTTTGGTATTTCCCCGGAATGGTTTGATTACCTCTACTACAATCATACCGCTTTCAGTATCATGGGCGGCGCAATTTTGTTCGTGGTACTCTCGGGACTGTTCCGCCGCAAACACAGACGCAATCGATGTTTGCTTTGAAAAGCAAACGGATTCCCAGCCATATGAAAAGGCCATCACGTTTTGTCCGGCGTGATGGCCTTTGATGTCATTTCTATTTTTTTATGCACTTTGTTTGTTTGCTTTTCTCGTAAATCAGACCCTTGTTCAGTGGATCTTCAGGCTACTGTCCGGTGCCGTAACCGCCCTGCGACAGATAGTTTTTCAGATTGTCCTGTGTGGTGGTAATCCGATTTGCGTAGCTGGTGGAATATCCTCCCCTGCTAATGGCTCCCGATCCCTGGTTGTACGCCGACAGCGCGGTAGTCACGTTGCCGCCGTAGGCGTCCAGACGTTCCTTAACATACTGGGCCCCCAACATGATGTTGGCGGCGGGATCGAACAGCTGGGATCTGGAAACCCCATACCCGGCAGCCGTAGATGATTTGATCTGCATCAACCCGATGCAGTCACCTCCGCCGATGGCGCTGGGATTGAAAGTGCTCTCTTTCTGAGCCATGGACATCAGCAGCGTGTGATCCACACCGTTCACCTTCTCCGCATGCAGGAAGGAAAAAACCAGCTCCTGCGCTTTGGTGGTGGAATAACTGCTGTTGTACTTTTTGATATAATTGACCAAGCCTCTGTTATACCGAGATTGAGGTTCGTTGAACAGTGACTTCGCCGCCACGTCGGCTTTCGTGCTGATATAGAGTCCCGAGTAGGAATCATAATAGGCACTCCACCCGAACGCTCCGCTGTCCGTCAAGGCGCTTACCGGGATGTAGTATGCCGTATTGGTCTTCAACACGGGCAGCCCCTTCAAGTCCAGCTCCTGCGCTCCGTCTTCCGTTCCGACCGACACCTTCATACCGTCAAGAGACACCGCGGTAACATCGCTGCCCTTGTTCTTTTCCCGGGCGTCGCTGACACCCGTTTGGGTCGGTTCCTTCTGAGTGATAACCAGTGTGCGGCTTTCCGATCCCAATCCTGCACTGAACCCCAGTATCTTACCCATTTCCGATGTCAGCGGAATATAGGTGCTGTACTTATACAGGATGAGCGGATCGTTCAGTTCGTAGTTGCTTACTTCCGTTCCGTTAATATTGATGCTGCGGACAAAAAAATCTCCTTGTACATTCTGATCTGCATAAATAGAAATTGACGAGAAAAGCAAGATCGCAACTGAAAGCCACACAGATAAAAGCTTCTTTGCCATATCCTTTTTTCCCTCTCTTTCCAGCGCTTCCTCATCGGAAACACTTTCGCCATTATAACAGCCCCGAGGCAAAAAGTACAGCCTTTTTGACCATTTTCGGTACAACGATGCTACAAATCGTTGAAATTTCAACACCCGCAATTTCCGCCCCGAACGCTGTCGATTTTACTCCCAGAAGCTGTTATTTCTTAATTGTTCTTAAAGTTTTTCACATCCCCTTGAAGGGGCAGGCTCTCCTGTCATATAATAAACTTCATAAACAAATCAAGTGTTAGGGAAAATGGAGCTTTTAAAAAATATCGTGTTCGGTGTGATCCTGGGGATTTCCAATGTGATTCCCGGGGTCAGCGGCGGCACCATGGCGGTCATCCTCAACGTTTATGACAAGCTGCTGTACGCCATCAGCTTGAAGAATATAAAAAAGAACGCCAGATTCCTGGCAGCCATCGGGGGAGGCTGCCTCATCGGAATCGTGGCGTTCAGTAAAATTGTGCTGTATCTGCTGAACCATTATGAAATGGCGGTCAACTTCTGTTTTATCGGACTGATCCTGGGAAGCGTACCCATGATCTACAAACGCGCCCGTTACGAAAAGTTGAAGCTGCGGAATTTCGGCGTCTTTCTGCTGGCCTTGGCCGGCATGCTTTTCCTGACTTGGGTCGCGCAAGGCGAGTTTAACAATCAAACGCTGGAGCAGGCCGGCGGCTTGACCGTCTTCCTGTGGTTCCGCCTTTTAGTCACCTCCTTCATCAGCGTGATTGCCATGCTGCTTCCCGGGATCAGCGGCTCCTTCGTCATGCTTCTATTAGGCTCCTACACCATCTGTATGGAAGCCATCGCCAGCTTCGACCTGCTGCCTATGATCCCCATCGGCTTGGGGGTTCTCAGCGGCGCTTTTGTGGGGATCAAGTTTATCAAAAAGCTCCTTCGCTTCCATCCTCAGGCGCTCTACTGCGCCATTCTGGGCTTGATCCTCGGCTCTATTTTCACCATCTATCCCGGTTTCACCGCGGACGCCGCCGGTTTCCTTTCCTTGGTTCTCATGGCGGGGTTCGCCGGAATCGCTTATTTCTTTTCCCGAAAGACCTGATCGTTACGGAGTGACGATCCAGGTCCAGTCGTGGGGATCGTCGCTTTCCACGTTGGTCCTCTCGATTCCCACATTAAAGCCGTTCGTCTCCAGATCTCCGCCGTGGACCAGCTTTCCCTGATAAATTTCCACAGGTTGATAGAGGTCTATCTCCTGGCCGTTTCGCAGAATAACGGAGCTTCCCACCGTCAACTCCAGAGTTACGTCCCGGTACTCGATGACCGCCCTTTTCGCCTTGTTATCCCAGGTGAGCTTCGCGCCCAGCTCGCCGCACAGCTCGCGGACCGGGCAAGTGACCAGTTCTCCCTTAACCATGGGCTTGAACTCAAACTGCCGCTGTTTCGGGTCGATCTCCACCTTCTTTGTTTTTTCCGGATTCTCCAGGGAATACTCCGTGCCATCCACAATCACACTTTGAAATTCCTGAGGATTCATCGCCTCCCAGAATCGACCCTCCTGGATCACCACGGTCCCCTTGGTATCGTCGCCGTTTTCATCGTTCCACTCCTGATGACCGCTCCAGGAAGCCAGATCGGAGATCTGATTCCTCGTCTTGATGGTCCCGTCCGTCATGCGGAAAAAGAACTCCCCCTCCGGAAACTCTCTCAGCGCCGTCGGCGCGCTCATGCGAATGGTCATGCCCAGGGCCGTGATGTCCAGCTGCTCCAGCGTGTATTCCTGCCCTTGATATTCTCCTTTTGCCGACAGCTTCACCACTCTTGTCTTCAAGCTGCTTTTCAGCGGCACCTCTACGAACAGTCGGGGATTGGTCTCCTTGTTGGCATACAGCAGGATCGATCCTCCGTCGGGATTTTTCACCCCGTCCAGCTCGATGCTCCAATACTGCTTGTCTTCCGTGCTTCGATCATCGATCATGCTCATGGACTCCCCGCTGTTTTCCACCGACGATCCCGTCACCGGGCGAACGCTCATGTTCCAGCCGAACAGCGCATCATCCATGTCGTATTGGTCATAATCCCGATCTTCGAAACGAATGCTGGAAAAGGTTTCCCCCTTGGGCAGGTCCGGACAGCCTCTTTCATTCTTAACCCGGGTCTTTGCCTCCTCGGTCAGTGGTACCGTGGACACCACGATCATGGCGTGGTGCTCGTCCGCCAGCACCTGTTCCAGAGTCATCTTAAACTCTCCGTCGCTGACCGTGGTCCCCGGGGATAAAACCTGATCCCGTACCATCGTGGTATCTCCCACAAAAAATTCCTTCAGTAAATCCACGTTCGCCGCCGCAAAGACGGTCGCCGTTCCCAAAACCGCGATCGCCGCTGCGGCCACCATCCTCCTGATCCATTTCTGTCTCATATATCTCTCCCTTTCCAGCGGTATGACATTCAGCCGTTCGTTGACCCGCTCCCGGATCTCCTCCGCGGAAAATTCCGGCTCTCCGGCCATCTCGGAGACCGCCCACGTTTCCCGTCCGGTCCGTTCCTCAAGCCTTTCCTCCGCCATTTCTTCAAACAGCTCCGAAATCCGAATCTTCACAGTCATACCCCCTTTCCTCCAGTATCCGCTTCAACTTTTTTCTGCCTCTCGCCAGCTTGGTTTTCACCGTGGACGGATTGAGCCCCAGCTCGTCGGAAATCTCATTGATCTTCCGATACCGATAATAGTATCGGATAAAAATGTCTCGTTCTTCTTCCTCCATCTCTTGCACCGCTTCCAGGAGCATCCCCCGCAATTCTCCGCGAATCGCTTCCGCCTCCGGTTCCACGCCTCCCGGCGCCCACAGGATCAGCTCATCGCCCTCCGGAGTTTCCTCCCGCCGTTTTCGAAGCCAGCTGATGGCTTTGTTTCTGGCGATGGCGCCCAGATACCCCCGAATGCTTTCCCGACGTTCATCCAGACCCTCCGCATGGTTCCACAACGCCACGAAGGTGTCCGCCACCACCTCCTCCCGGTCCTCCCGGCTGGAGGCTTCCCCCATCACGCCCCGCACCACCACACTCACATAGCCGGAATACGCGGCGATTGCTTTCTCCAGCGCATCTCTTCGCTTTCGTTTTAAATTTTTCAGCAGCTTATCTTCCTTCACGACTATGCCCAACCTCCGACACCGGCGACTTCAAACAGCAAGGGATCACAACGTTGTTTTTCTTTTCCCTTCACCCTCATATACGCGCTCCGCTTGAAAAGGGTTTCACGCTGGTACAAAATATATCACAAAAAGAAAAAGACGTCCCTCCAAAGTCAGCAAGACGTCCTCTTTTCCACTGCCGCAGACTGTTCTACAGTTTTCCTTCCCTCATGAAACGAGCGTTGGTCCCGTTGATTTTCCAAAATTGTTCCGCCGCCCGTTCCCCAATTCCCGGAGCATATTGTTCGGCGGCGTCGAAATATTCTTCCTCATCGATGGCCAGCACCTTTCCGTCCCGATAGATCACCTTGCCCTCCACCGCGGAAAGGGCCACCTCCTGCCCCCTGGCGCTGTAAACCAGATTGGGAACGATATTTCGCATGGGATTGGTATAAACCGGCCGCATGGAGGGCTGCTTCAAATCAATGGCGATGAAATCCGCCCGTTTTCCTTCCTCCAGCGAACCCACCAGCTCTCCCAGCCCCACGGCCATCGCTCCTTCGATGGTCGCCATCCGCAGCGCTTTCCAGGCCGGCATCGTCTCCGGATTTCCCACTCGAAGCTTATTGAACAGCGCCGCGTTCTTCATCTCGTTGATCATGTTGTGGCAGTTATTTCCTGGCGCCTGATCCGAACCCAGGCCGCAGACACCGCCGGCCTCCTGAAACGCCATAGAAGGCGGTACGATTCCGTCGATAATCCCGATGGACCCCGGGCAAGCCACCATGGAGGCCCCTGTTTTTGCCACCATGGCCACCTCCTCCGGCGTGCAGTCCGTGAGATGTACCGCGATCAGAGTCTCGTCCAGATAGCCGATCTCCTTCAGCCAGTCCACCGGCCGCTTTCCGTAACGTTTGACGATTTGGTAGGTCTCCCGGTCGCCCTGCTGCACGTGCATGTGGATCTTCGTATGACGCTCCTTGGCCAGACGCTGAACCTTCTTCAAAAACTCCTCACTGGCGAAGTCCGCTCCCTGAGGCCCGAAGAGAATCCGGATTCGCCCCCCCGCCTTTCCGTGCCAGCGGTCATAGAGCGCTAAATTTCGTTCCAGCGCCTTTCTTCCGAATTCGCTGTCAAATTCGTAAAGCTCTCCCGGATCGTAAACCCGGACCTTGGCTTCCCGAATGAGATCCGCAATATTTCCCCGCGCACCCACCTTTTCGATGAAAGCGCAGGTCTGATCCATGTCGGTGAGATAATCCCCCAGCGTGGTGGTCCCCGCCCGGATCGCCTCGATCAGCGCCATTTTTCCGCCGGCCTCCCGCTCTTCCTCCGTCACCGCGTCGGCAAAGGGCTGCAGACCATACATCATCCAGTAATTGGTGTCCTGGGCCAAGCCTCTCATGATGTTATCCTTTGAATGCATGTGGGCGTCCACGAAGCCCGGAAACACGGCGTGATGGGACAGCTCCAGAACTTCCTCCGCCGAATATTCCAAATCCACGGTTTCCTGATCGGCAAAGCCTAAAATCCCGCCTCGGTCCACGATCATCGCCACCCCGGTTCGATAGCCCACGCCTTCCCCTTCCATGGTGTAAAAGTGCGGCGCCTTAACGATTAAGTCTACCTTCTTCATATAAATCCCCTTTCATTACAAGTTGATTAAGACCAGAGCCAGGGCAATGATTCCCGTAGCCTGATATTCTCTGCGGGAAAGCTTCTCCCGAAACACCGCCAGATTGATGACATTCACCACCAAAATGACCGCCGCGCTGTAAACCGGATAGACCAGGAACGCGGGAAGCAGCGCGACTGCCTTCAGCAGGCATAACGCGGTCAGCTGATTGGGAATCCCCACCAGAACCCCCGCCAGCACATCCTTCGAAGAAATCCTGCGATTCTTCCACAGCAGAAGCCCCACACTCATCAGGAAGGAATAAACAAAGGTGTAGAACACAAAGTGTTCCTGCAGTGAGGAATCCCCGAACACGCCATAGACTTTGGACGTCAAATCCACACAGCCTCCCAGCGCAAACAGCAGGAGCAAGGCGGCGGCGGAGCCGGTCTTGCCCCCGTCCCCCACGCTCTCTTCCCGATTTTTCTTGCCGCCGTTGATATAGATGATGGCAAATACGGCGAAGGCCAGTCCCACGGTCTGCACCGCTTTCGGAATCTCGTGAAACAGGAAAACCGAAGCGATGGTGGGAATTAAAATCCCCAAACGATTAAAGGTAGTGGCCAGCGGAGCTCCGTTTTTATTGATATTATACTGGATGCAAAGCAGGCAGCTGACAAACAGAATCGCGTTCAGCAGCGCCAGCCCCAGCGCAAACCTTCCCGCCGGCGTGGGAAAGAACGGTGTCTTGTTTCCCAGCGTAATAAAGCTGATGATAATTCCGGTCAAATAGTTGAACATGGTCACCGCGTACCGGTTTCCGCTGTGTGTCTCGGAATACCGCATGACAAACGTCATAGCGGTGTTGGCCGCGATGGCGGACAATAAAAAGATCATATTGAGCTCCCGTTCACAAGTGATGGGAAAAAGGGCCTCGCCGCGAATCGGCACGGCCCTTTTTCTATTGTAATAGATTCCTGATCGAGATTAAAGCTTATCCTCGCGCATAAACTCCGCGTTGGTTCCGTCGATTTCCCAGAATTCCGCCGCGGCCCGTTCACCGATGCCGTCGGTGTATTGCCCCACCGCCTCGTAAATCTCTTCTTCGTCCAGCGCCAGGATCTTGCCGTCCCGGTAAATCACCTTGCCGTCTACCGCTGACAGAGCGACCTCCTCGCCTCTGGCACTGTAAACCAGATTGGGGACGATGTTTCTCATGGGCTTCGTATACAGCGGCAGCATGGTGGGTTTCTTGAGGTCCACGGCAATAAAATCCGCTCGCTTCCCTTCTTCCAGAGACCCCACCAGGTCTCCCAGCCCTATGGCGCGGGCCCCTTCGATGGTCGCCATCCTCAGCGCTTTCCAAGCCGGAAGCTTTTCCGGATTCCCCGCTTTGATCTTGTTGAACAGCGCCACCAGCTTCATTTCATTGATCACGTTGTGACAATTGTTGCCCGGCGCCTGATCCGAACCCAGCGCGCAGCTGCCGCCGGCCTCCTGGAACACCGCTGACGGGCAGACAATCCCGTCGATGATGCCGATGGACCCCGGGCAGACCACCATCCCGGCGCCGCTTTGCCCCACGAGCTTCGTCTCTTCATCGTTGGCGTCCGTCAGATGCACCGCGATGAGCGTTTCATCCAGATAACCGATCTCGGCAAGCCATTCGATGGGTCGTTTCCCATACCGCTTTACCATCTGATACGTTTCACGGTCGCCCTGCTGTACGTGCATGTGGATCTTCGTATGACGCTCCTTGGCGATCTTTTGAATCTTGAGCAAAAGCTCCTTGCTGAGAAAATCCGCGCCCTGTGGACCAAAGAGAATCTTGATCCGTCCGTCGCCCTTGTCGTGCCACTTGTCGTAGAGCGCCAGATTGCGGTTTAAACTCTCTTCCCCCAGCGCGGCCTCATATTCGTAAAGCTCACCCGGATTGTACACCCGGCGTTTCGCCTCCCGAATGGTCTGCGCGATGTTTCCCCTGGCTCCCACCCGGTCGATGAATTGACAGACCGCTTCCATTTCTCCTTCGTAATCACCCAGGGTCGTGGTCCCGTTTCGGATGGCTTCCAAAATGCCCAGACGGCTTCCGGCATCTCGCTCTTCCTGCGTAATGGCATTGTCAAAAGGCTGCAGTCCGTACATCATCCAGTTGTTGG
>CAUHLX010000045.1 GCA_959606705.1 uncultured Bacillota bacterium
CCAGGGAATGGTATCAAAGCTGTTTTTCCGACTCGGCTCCCCTGACCTGGGGGATTTTCGAGCCCAGCGCTCCGATCTACACCGTCCCTCTCGCAGAGCTGGAACAGAAGCTGAACTTCAAATTCCCGGTGGTGCTCATGTATACCCACATGCAGCAGACCTATGATCCGAACCTCATTGGAAACGGACTGCGGACGGCCTATGGCGAAGGACGCACGGTCGAACTGACTTTGCAGACCACCGGCGCCACGGCAGACGGCGGCAACATGGTCTACGACGTGCTGAACGGAGAATACGACGGCTTCCTGAAAGCTCTGGCCGCGGATGTGGCAAGCTTCGGGCATCCGGTGCTGTTCCGCCTGGGAAACGAGATGAACGGAGACTGGTGCCCCTATTCCTCCTACAACACGTCCCGAGACACCTCGATCTATCTGGAATTTTATCGATATGTCCATCAGGTATTCAAGGAAGCCGGCGCTCTGGCCAATACCGTCTGGATCTGGAACCCCAACGAAAAATCCTTCCCCGACTTCACCTGGAACAACGAGCTGAACTATTATCCCGGAGATGAATACGTGGATGTGGTGGGCTTGACCGGTTACAACACCGGCACCTATTATTCCGGCGAAACCTGGCGCAGCTTCGGACAGATTTACGATCCCCTTTACAATCGGATGGCAGCCCGTTCGGAGAAGCCCTTGATGATCACCGAATTCGCTTCCAGCTCCGTAGGCGGAGACAAGGCGGCCTGGGTCCGTGATCTGTTTCAGCGCCTGCCCTCTTATCCTAAAATAAAAATGGCCATCTGGTGGGATGGCCGTGATCTTGCCGCCAACGGTGAGATTGCGCGGCCGTATTTCATCGATCAGCCGGAAGAGCTGATTCAGATCTTCCGGGAACAGCTGAGCCGGTAACCGCCGAAGGCGTCCCCAGCTTCAACGAGGGGACGCCTTCGTTTTATGGAAGAGAGCCGTCCATCGCTGCCGCAGCCTCGCTTTGACACTTTGATAGAGGATCGACAGCGGAATCACCGTCAGATAGATCAAAAGCAGCTCCGCGGCCATGAGCTTGAGAACCCCCACAATCCCGTAATCCGGCGCGTGGTGGTCCACGATCAGAATGCAGAACGGATGCGCCAAGTAGATGTAATAAGAGGACCCGCTGAGCTTTTTCCAAAGCAGGGGAAGCAATCCGGCCCCCGCCAGCAAATCGGCGGCCAAATAGTAGACCATGATCCCCAGACTGCAAAAAATCAGATAAATGTAGAGGTCCCATCCCGCCAGCACCGTTTGTCCCAAAATCTGACCGGCATAATATTTCCAGCTATAGAGCAGGCCCGCTCCGAGGAAGCAGGGAAACAGCGCCCATTTCCAGGGGGAACGCAGGAGGCCGCGCGCCTTCTCCGGGTCCTTTCCGAAGTAACAGCCCAGCAGGAAATAGAACAGGTAGATAAACAGGCTGCGATCGGTCTGTCCTTCCGGTACGATGCGGATCGCCGCCAGATTGATCAGCAGAGCCAGCGGCAGAACCACCTTCCCGGGCAATTTTTTCACGATCCGAACAAAGAGAAAGAACAAGAGATAAAATTTCACGATCAGGACCACAAAGTACAGATGATACATCATGTCCCCATCCCAAGCCCTCTCAAAGAAATTAGGCCAGGAGGCCTTCCACCCTTCCAGGAGGTCCCATCCGCGGTAGATGTAATATCGATAGTAAACCACGCACCAAACCAGGTACGGAATCAGAATTTTAGTAAAGCGGCGAAGGAGAAACTGACCGTAGTGAAACGGCTTTTCCCGATAGGAATAGCTCAACGCCATGCCGCTGGCAAAGATGAACATGGGCACCGCCGGCAGTGCGAAGCGGTTTAAAAGAATCAGCAGTGGCAGAGCCGGCCCTTCCGTCAGCGAAACGATGGGCGCAGCGGTGGTGTGAATGAAGATCACCAGAATCGCACCCAGTGCTCTGTAATAATCCAATGTGTCCAGTCTTTTCATCCGTTCCTTCTCCTTGGTGGTTTTCTTCCCTATTATAATCTGCCCCCCGCAAAAATTCAATCAAAATACGCTCCGACGCCCCTTTTCCCGGTGTTCTTCCCAGTTGTACGCGGATGCCGATTGTGGTATACTCTAGTCTAATAGTGAATGAGTGAATAGGAGGGGTCGGCTTGGATCGCGAGGATACGAAGGTAAAGCTGAAAAAGCTGCATGATATCCATCAATTAGAACAGAGGTTTATTGGTTCGATGTCCGAAAGGCTAACGGACAACAATACCATCGACAGTAAATACTACGGTCTCTACGACGTGAAACGCGGCCTGCGGGACGCCAACGGTGCCGGCGTGGTGGTGGGCTTGACGAAAATCGGCGATGTGGTAGGCTATGAAGTCAACGACAAGGATGAAAAGCTCCCGGTGCCCGGCAAGCTGTACTATCGCGGGATCGACGTAGAGGACATCGTCCGCAGCTGTCTGGCGGAAAATCGATTCGGCTACGAGGAAACCAGTTACCTCCTGCTGTTTGGCGAACTGCCCACAAAGCGGCAGCTGTGGGATTACCAGGAGCTTCTAGCCGCCAAGCGCGAGCTGCCTTCCGGATTTGCCCGGGACATGATCATGGTAGCTCCCAGCCGCAGTATTATGAATAAGCTGGCTCGAAGCGTGCTGGCCTTGTATTCTTACGATCCGGAGCCGGACGACCTTTCCGTGGGAAATGTCCTGCGGCAGTCCGTCAATCTGATCGGCTTTTTCCCCACGCTGATCGCTTACGCCTTCCAGGCAAAGCGTTCCTTCTTCGACGGAGAAAGCCTGCACCTGCATTATCCTCAGGCCGACAAAAGCACCGCGGAAAATATTCTCCGCATGCTGCGGCCCACCGGGGAGTATTCCGAGCTGGAAGCCAAGCTTCTGGATCTCTGCATGATCCTCCACGCCGAACACGGCGGCGGCAACAACTCCGCCTTCACCACCCATCTGGTCACCTCTACGGGAACGGACACCTATTCCGCCATCGCGGCGGCCGTGGGTTCGCTGAAAGGACCCAAGCACGGCGGCGCCAACCTGGAGGTTCTGCACATGATCAGCGATATCAAAGCGCATGTGAAAGACATCACCGATGAAAGAGAATTGGAACAGTATTTGATCAAAATACTAAAGGGGCAGGCCAACGACGGCAGCGGACTGATCTACGGACTGGGCCACGCGGTCTATACCATCTCCGATCCCCGCGCCACCCTCTTGAAAGGAATGGCGAAGGAGCTGGCCGAGGATAAAGGACTGATGGACGATTTCATGCTCTACGACTATATCGAGCACAACGCGCCCCGTCTGTTCGCGGAGATCAAGGGGGTCGACAAGCCCATGCCGGCCAACGTGGACCTGTATTCCGGCTTCGTTTACAACGCGCTGAATATCCCCGTGGATATCGCCACGCCGCTGTTCGCCGCTTCCCGGATTTCCGGCTGGTGCGCCCACCGCATCGAGGAGCTGGTGGCCGGCGGACGAATCATGCGCCCGGCCTATCAGACCGTTCAGCCGCTGCGTCCTTACGTTCCCATCGACCGGCGGGACGAATGACATCGTGAGAAACGCCGACGGACGAACCCGTGCCGCCGCCTACTGCGAAACCGTAAAAAATCCGCGCGGTGCCATCAGGCACATCCATCGCGCGGATTTTAAAATGTAAACGACTATTACCTTTTTCTCGAAACGCTCAATTATGATTCTGGTGGGACAGCTCCATGTAATAATGACTGAGACGCTCCGCCACCTGATTTAAAAACAGGAGCCCCTCTGTCTTCAGCCCGTGATTGGCGTAAACCCCAAGATCCGAATACTCGATGGATTTCTTCACCAGTCCGGCTACCTCTTGGAATTCTCCCTGTTCCGCTCGCTGCTTGGCCAGCTCCAAATATGCCCTGCCCAAGAGCGCCTTGAACTCGTCGGCCAGCTCCCCCGGATAACTTCCGTCCATTTCGATCAGCGCTTCATATTCCGCCCGTATCAACAGGCCCTTGGCCTCCGCCAGACGCGACAAGGCATCCTCCGACCGTTCCCCGATCAGCTGGTCCATGGGGATGTCCAGCACGCCGGCCAGATATTCCAGGGTCTTGATCGAAGGCGTAGCGGTGCCGCTTTCGATCTGACTCAGCATATTTCTGGTGATAAAACCGCCGACCACATCGCTTTGAGTCATCTTCTTTGCCAAGCGGGCTTCTTTTATTCGCTTTCCCAGTGTCACGGAATCCATAGGCTTTCCTCGTCGATGTAAATATAATTTACCTTTATTGTATCAGAGGAATCTTCAGTGCACAACCGGTTTTTCAACTTTTTTATTTATTTTTTCGGTCCCAGTTGACAGTCCATTGCCAACTGGATATAATCTAGGTAAACATGATTTACTTTTATTGCTCAGACCATGGTCCCAATTGAAAGGAGGGGAGTTATGATTGACTGGTGGAACGGACTGGATCAATTGATGAAGGTCCTGTACTGCATTGCGATTCCCGCCACTCTGGTGTTTGTCATTCAGACGGTTCTTTCCATGCTCAGCGGCATGAGCGCCGACGTGGGAGTCGATGTCAGTGACACATCCGGCCTGGACATGGGCGGAACGGATGTGGGAGGCGATCTCAATTATGACGGAGGCTCTGATTTGGGCGAATTGTCCGACGGCAACCTGGGAGACGCCAAAGCGTTCACGGACGGAGGCAATCCCGCGGACTTTTCACAGCTCCGTCTGTTTACCCTCCAAGGCGTCGTGGCCTTCTTCACCGTCTTTGGCTGGACGGCCATCCTCACCATTAACGGCGGGGTCTCGGAATTGATCGGCACGCTGCTGGGTCTGGCGCTGGGATTCATCGCTATGATTTTAGTAGCAAAGCTCATTCGATTTTCCACCAAGCTGGCGGAAAATGGTACCATGGATTTGCGGAACGCCATCGGCGAAACCGGATCTGTCTACATCCCGCTCCCTCCTTCCGGACAAGGGGAGGGAAAGATTACGCTGTACCTGCAGGGCAGCTATTCGGAATGTACCGCGGCCAACGCCGGCGACCAGCCCCTGCCCACCGGAACCTCGGTCCGAGTGGTGGACCTCCGAAACGGAATTTTGATCGTGGAGGCAGACCATTGAACCGATTCCTTCCGTATTTCCCAACATTCTTATTTTAAAGGAGAACAAAACTATGGGTATTGGAATTTTAGCTGCAATCTGTATTTTAGTCATCGTACTTCTGGCCGCCCTCCTTGCGATCCTGTCACGTTATCGGAAGTGTCCCTCCGATAAGGTCCTGGTCATTTACGGTAAGGTAGGTTCCGATAAAAACGGACAGACCAAAAGCGCAAAATGCATCCACGGCGGCGCCGCCTTTATCATTCCGGTGCTGCAGTCTTATCAGTACCTGGATCTGACGCCGATTTCCATCAACGTCGATTTGAAATCCGCGCTGTCCAAGCAGAATATCCGAGTGGATGTTCCTTCCCGATTCACCGTAGGCATTTCCACCGAACCGGGAATCATGCAAAACGCGGCCGAACGCCTATTGGGCCTGCAGCTCAGCGAGATTCAGGAGCTGGCAAAGGACATCATCTTCGGTCAGCTGCGTCTGGTCATCGCCACGATGGACATCGAAGAAATCAATACCGACCGGGACAAGTTCCTGGTTGCGGTCTCCAACAACGTGGAGATTGAGCTGAAGAAGATCGGTCTGCGCCTGATCAACGTCAACGTCACGGACATCAACGACGAATCCGGATACATCGAGGCGCTGGGCAAGGAAGCCGCCGCGAAGGCCATCAACGATGCGAAGAAGAGCGTCGCGGAGAAAAACCGCGATGGTGAAATCGGTCAGGCCAACGCGCACAGAGATCAGCGAATCAACGTAGCCGCCGCGGACGCGGACGCCATCAACGGCGAAAATACGGCCAAAATCGAAGTGGCTCAATCCGAGGCCAACCGTCGTCAGAAGGAAGCGGAAGCCCTCCGTCTGGCCACCGCCGCCGAAGCGGTCCAGTCCGCCAAGGCCAAGCAGGAAGCCTACATCGCTCAGCAGGAAGCGGAACAAACTCGTGCCCAGCTGGAGAAAGCAACCCAGCAGGCGGACGTCATCGTAACCGCTCAAATCAAAAAAGAGCAGGCGGAAATCGACGCCGAGGCGGAAGCCGAGGTCCTGCGCCGCAAGGCGCGCGGCGAAGCGGACGCGATCTTCGCGAAAATGGAAGCACAGGCCAAGGGCTCTCAGGAGATCCTGGAAAAGCAGGCGGCCGGTATTCGAAGCCTGGTGGAAGCCGCCGGGTCGGATCCCAACGCGGCGGTCAAGCTGATGATTGCCGACAAACTGGAAGAGCTGACCAGAATTCAGGTAGAGGCCATCAAAAATATCAAGATCGACAAGGTTACCGTCTGGGACGGCGGCAGTGGCGGCGAACAGGGGAAGACCGCTACGGCCGGTTTCCTGTCAGGCTTGTTGAAATCAGTGCCTCCTCTAAATGAGTTGTTCCGCCAGGCCGGTATGGAGCTGCCCGAGTTCCTGGGCCGGGAACTGCCCGAGCTCACCGTTTCCACGGCCGAGCCGGCGGCAAAAGCAGCCGAGCCCGAGTCTCCCGCAGAGGCCGCCGAGACGGAGGCAAAGGCGGCGAAAGAAGCCAAAGAGATCAAGACAGATAAATAAGGTTCAAAAGGGGTTTCATTCAAAAGGCGTCCGGCAAAATGATTTTGCGGACGCCTTTTTTTATTCGGTTTCTTCAGATTTTTTTCAGCGGAGCGATATCCAGGGCCAGCTTCTTGATCCCCGCGGAATCAAAGGCCACGGTCACCGTATTCCCTTTCACCTCGATGACCAATCCCTCTCCGAACTTGCTGTGCGAGACCTTGTCGCCGGCAGCCAAATCCGTTCCCGCCACCGACGGCTTCGCGGTTTTGTTGGACTTGATGCTGCTCAGCTGAGCGAAGGGCTTGAAAATCCCTCCCTCGCTATAGGTTCCTGACTTGTAGGAGCCGGTTCGCTCCTCCGACCAGCCGCCCAGATGGCTATTCTCCTTCTTGACGTAAACAGCGTCTCCGCACAGGAGCGACTGATCCATTTCCCGGAGAAACTGCGACTCCCGCGTGTAATCCGTCTTGCCGTACAGCGTTCGCATGGCCGCGCTGGAAAGATAGAGCCGTTCCCGGGCCCGGGTCATTCCCACGTAACAGAGCCGCCGTTCCTCCTCCAGCCCGTCGGGCTTTTCAAAGGATCTCCAGCTGGGAAACAGACCGTCCTCCATGCCGGGAATAAAGACCACCGGGAATTCCAGACCCTTGGCGCTGTGCAGGGTCATGAGCACCACCGCGTTTTCATCCGCATTATGATTGTCCACCTCCGCCACCAATGCGATCTTTTCCATGAATTCGGAAAGGCTGATGGCTAGATTTTCATTTTCATAATCGTAGATGACAGACTTGAATTCCAGAAGGTTTTCGATCCTTCCTTCCGCTTCCACGGTACCGGCCTGTTCCAGCGCCGTAAGATATCCCGTCCGGACCAGCAGTCCGTCATAGAGATCCGATACCTTGAGGTTCTCCTTTTCCCGGGAAAACTGCAGCACCGCCTCCACCATTTCCCGCACCGCCGCGGAGGCCTTCGCCGGAAGACTTGCCGACACCTCCTCGTCGCACAATACTTCAAACATGCTCTCCCCCCGGACCTGAGCCAGAGCCCGAAGCTTATCCACCGTCTTGTCGCCGATCCCCCTTTTGGGTTCGTTGATGATCCGCGTCAAGCTCAGATCGTCCGACGGATTCTGTACCAGACGCATGTAGCACATCATATCCTTGACTTCCTTGCGGTCGTAATACCGGAAACCGCCCAGCACCCGATAAGGAATCTCCTTCGCCGTAAAGGCTTCTTCAAACCGTCTGGACTGGCTGTTGGTCCGATACAGCACCGCAAAGTCGGAATAACGGTTTTCCCGGGTCTTCAGCCGGTCGATTTCCGCCGCGATATACCGCGCCTCTTCCTTGTCGTCATCCGCCCGGTAATAGTGGATTTTCTCGCCCTTTTCCTTCTCCGTCCAAAGCTGCTTCGGTTTTCTTCCGTGATTCTTTTCAATCACCGAATGCGCCGCGTCCAGGATATTGCCCAAAGACCGATAGTTCTGCTCCAGTTTGATGACCTTCGTATTGGGAAAATCTTTTTCAAAGTCCAGAATATTTTTAATGTCAGCGCCCCGCCACTGATAAATACACTGATCGTCGTCCCCCACTACACAGATATTGTTGTGTCCTTCCGCCAGCAGCCGGATGAAGCGATACTGCATGAAGTTGGTATCCTGATATTCGTCCACCATGATGTAGCGAAACTTTTTTTGATAGTACAGCAGAGTTTCCTCGTCCCGTTCAAAGAGCTGGACCGTGCGGAGGATCAAATCGTCAAAGTCCATGGCATTGTTGTGCTTCAAGGTCTGCTCGTAGCCGGCGTAAAGAGGTCCCAGCTTCTTGCTGCGGAGATCTTCCCCGTGCTCCCTCATATACTGTTCCGGTCCGATGTTCTTTTCCTTGCAGTCGCTGATCACCGAGAGCACATAGGCCGGCGTGAACTTCTTGTCGTCGATGTTCTGCTCCTTCAGCAGATTCTTGATCACCACCTTCTGGTCCGTGGGATCATAGACCACGAAGTCCCGGTCGTAGCCGATCTTTTCCGCGTTCCTTCTCAAAATGCGCAGACAGGCGGAGTGGAAGGTGAGAATCCACATGTTGATGTTTTCACCGATGAGTTCCTCCACTCGATCCCGCATTTCCTTGGCGGCTTTATTGGTAAAGGTCACCGCCAGAATGGCGGAGGGGTAGACTCCCCGCTCCCGAATCAAGTAAGCGATCCGGTGAGTCATAGTGCTGGTCTTTCCGCTGCCCGCCCCGGCCAGAATCAGCAGCGGTCCTTCTACGTGAGTAGCCGCCTCTCTCTGCGGTGGATTTAGTTTGTTCAAATAATCCATATGCTTTCTCCGTTTCCTCTTTCCGGCTCAATCCGTTTCATGGAAAATCGGACCCGGACGGTCCGTTTTCGCGCCTGTCCATCTTACCATAGCGGCGAACAAAAAACAATGGAGGGCGGAGAGGTCGAAAGCTGTCGAAAACCAAGAGATATTGTCATGCGAAAGAGGTGAAAAATCCCTTGCGCCAATTTTCCTTTGGAATACAATAGATTCCATGCCCTTCATGGAAACGGGCAATCATCATACTACAGTTGATAGGAAAGAAGGGATTTCATTGGTCAAAAAGGCGTCGAAGATGGCACCGGCGAAAATCATCGCCCTCAGCTTTTTTTCCGCCATTCTTCTGGGAGCTTGTCTGCTCAAGCTGCCTTGTTCCATTCGACCGGACGCGGCAGTCTCTTGGATTGACGCGTTTTTCACCTCCACCAGCGCGGTGTGCGTCACGGGGCTGATCGCGGTGGATACGGCGGACACCTTCACCGTGTTCGGGAGAGGTGTGGTAGCCTTCCTCATTCAGATCGGAGGCCTGGGCGTCACCTCCATCGGCGCGGGGGTCATTCTCATCGCCGGAAAGCGCATGGGCTTCGCTCACCGCACTCTGGTGCGGGAGGCTTGGAACGTCAGCTCACTCAAGGGCATCGCCAAGCTGGTGCGCGCGGTTCTGCTGATGACTTTGGGTTTCGAGGTCCTGGGTGCGATCTTGAGCTTCCCTGTGTTTCTCCGGGATTATCCCGCGGCGGACGCTCTGGGCATCAGCCTGTTTCACTCCATCGCCGCGTTCAACAACTCCGGCTTTGACATTCTGGGAGGAATGCAAAATCTGATCCCCTACCGTGACGATATCCTCCTCAATCTGACCACCTGTGCACTGATCATCTTCGGCGGGATCGGCTTCCTGGTCATCTTGGATCTGGGCAAGGCGTTGAAGCTGCGTTCGATCCGCAAGCTGACGCTGCACTCCAAGGTGGTGCTTTCCACCACCGCCGTTCTGCTGATCGCGGGAACGGTACTGTTGAAGCTGACGGACCGAATTTCCTGGCTCTGCGCCTTTTTCCAGAGCACCTCGGCCCGCACCGCAGGTTTCTGCACCTGTCCCATCGGAAGCTTGAGCAGCGCGGGGCTTCTGGTGCTGATCGTGCTCATGTTCATCGGAGCTTCCCCCGGCTCTACCGGCGGCGGTATCAAGACCACCACCTTGTTCGTGCTGATTCAATCGGTGAGAAGTACCATCACCAATCGCAGGTGTGAAGCCTTTCACCGTCAGTTTCAGCGGGAAGCGATCTCCAAAGCGTTCCTCATCACGCTGCTGGCCGGGGTCCTAGTCATTCTGGGAACCTTCCTGCTCTGTGTCTTAGAGCCGGAGCTCCCTTTCTTGAACAATTTCTTTGAAATCACATCGGCCTTCGGCACCGTAGGGCTCTCCACGGGAATCACCGCGAGCTTAAATGCCGGAGCCAAGCTGGTGGTGATTTTAATCATGTTCATTGGACGGCTGGGTCCCTTGACCTTCGCCACTCTCTGGGCCGCCAAAGAGGCCCCGCAGATCCGTTACACAGAAGAAATGATCACCATCGGGTAAAAATAAAGGAGAATTTTTATGTTTCAAAATAATAAAACTGCCGCTGTGGGCATCGTCGGCCTGGGCCGCTTCGGAATGGCCCTGGCCAAACGCCTCAGCGAGCTGGGAAAAGAAGTGCTGGTCATCGACGAGAACGAATCCAAGCTCAGAGAGCTTCGGGAGTACACGGACTTTGCCTTCGTGGTCGGCGATCTGTCCAAGGAGGCTCTGCGGGAAACGGGGATTCAAAACTGTGAGGTGGCCATCATCTGTATCGGAGAAAAAATCGACGTGAGCATTTTGGCCACGCTGAACGTCGTCAGTCTGGGCGTTCCCCGAGTCATCGCCAAAGCCATCAGCAGCGAGCACGGATGTGTTCTCGAGAAAATCGGCGCCGAGGTGGTCTACCCGGAACGGGATATGGCCCTGCGGCTGGCAAACCGCATTGTCACACGAAACGTACTGGACTATCTCACGCTGAACAGCGACATGGAAATCTCCGAAGTTCAGATTCCCGACCGTCTCGTGGGAAAAACCATCGATGAAGCGGAGACCAGAAAAAAATACGGGGTCAATATTATCGCCATCGAACAGGGCAGCGGCATTTTGACGGAAATCGATCCGGAGAGGCACTTTGAGGAAGACGATGTTCTGGTGATCATCGGCTCGAAAAAGAACGTGCAGCAGTTCGGGACCGAATAGTCTCCAACCGCGAAAAAAAGCCCTGTCTCCTAGCTCTACGGCTGGAAACAGGGCTTTTTTAGAAATTCTCCGCCTTCACTTCGAAGTAAGATTTCGGGTGGTTGCAGACCGGGCAAACCTCAAAGGCCTTCTTGCCGACATAAGTGTGTCCGCAGTTTCTGCACATCCAAACAACATCCTCGTCCTTTTCAAACACCTTGTTGTTCTTGACGTTCTCCGCCAGCTTCCGATAACGCTCCTCGTGCAGCTTTTCAATGGCCGCAACGCCGGCAAACTTAGCCGCGATTTCGGTGAAGCCCTCTTCCTTCGCTTCCTCCGCCATGCGGGCGTACATGTCGGTCCACTCGTAGTTCTCACCCTCTGCGGCGGTGATCAGATTTTCCTCGGTGGTTCCGATGCCTTCCGCATATTTGTACCACAGCTCAGCGTGCTCCTTCTCGTTGGCCGCGGTCTCCAGGAAGATGGCCGCAATCTGCTCAAAGCCTTCCTTCTTGGCCTTGGAAGCAAAGAACGTATACTTGTTTCTGGCCTGAGATTCGCCGGAAAACGCGTCCAGCAAATTCTGTAATGTTTTCGTACCCTTTAAATCTTTCATTTTTTCGTCCTCCTTATTTCTCTCACAGGATGCTCCACTAACAATCAATATGTGCAAACGCCGCATTTCATACGGCCGCCGCAGTCTTTTTTAATTGGACTGATCCTTGACACAGTCCGGACAGAGACCTTCGAATAGAATTTCAAAGCCTTCGACCCGAATCCCGCTTTCCTGTGCGGCCTTTCGAGCCAGTCCCTCAAGCGCTTCGCACCGGATATCCACCAGTTCTCCACAGCTTCGGCAGATCATGTGATAATGCGGATGGAGCGCGCCGTCAAAACGATCGGGTCCTCCCGCCATCTTCAGCTTGCGGATCTTGCCGTCCTCAGCCAGCTGATTGAGGTTCCGATAAACAGTACCCAAACTCAAGCCGGGATTTTCTTCCTTGAGTTTATTATAGATGAAATCCGC
>CAUHLX010000046.1 GCA_959606705.1 uncultured Bacillota bacterium
GAGCGGTCCAGCCGAACAGGGCTCGCCCTTTTGCGCGCTGATGCTCGACGGAAGGCTGGCCCAGAATGGACAGGTTGGCGGAGATGAAGTCGGGATGGGAGAGAATGTTGAGCCACATCCGGCGCAGCGCCAGCTTTTGAAGACAGAACATATGCTCCGAGGTAAAATCGGAAACCAGCTGTCCCCGGGGGATTTGGGGGGCATGATCGTAAAACCACTTCATGCGGAAGGGATCGAAGGACTGCACGGCAAATCGGCCCCCGCAGCTTTTCCGATAGGCCAAAAGCGTTTGCAGCAGGGGAGTCTCCATCTTTCCGATGGGGGTGTCATATTTCAATTCGATCAGCAGCGGCACATGGTTTTCCACCAAGGACAGGGTTTCCTTCAGAGTGGGAATGACGCAGTTCGTATTTTTCAATCGCAGCTTCTTCAGTTCCGCCAGTGTGCAGTCCGCGATCCTGCGGCTGTCGCCGGTCATCCGCTTTAAACTGTCGTCGTGAAAAACCACCAGCTGTCCGTCGATGGTGATGTGCACGTCCAGCTCGATGGGATAGCCTAGGCTCATGGCCTTGGCAAAGGCTTCCGAAGAGTTCTCCGCCGTTTTGATGTTGTCGAAGATGCCGCGGTGGGCGATCAGCCGATGAGTTAGGCTTTCCAGGTCACAGGTCCTCTTTGTCATGTATCCGTCCTCCTGTTGTTTCAATGATTGAATTTTACATTCTATTCCGGCAGACTGCAAATCTTTAAAAGGTTTTATCTTTTTTCATTGTTTCCAAAGTTGTAGCCGGCTCCGGCCTGTGATATAATTTCCAATCGACAGGGAAATACGAATGGCAGTTTGAGAAAGGGGAATGGATTGCGGTATGGATTGGATTGAGATTATGAAAGCGGCTTTTTTCGGAATCGTAGAGGGGATTACCGAATGGCTGCCGATCAGCAGTACGGGGCATATGATTCTGGTGGACGAGTTCGTTCATATGAATGTGTCCCGGGAATTTTGGAACATGTTTTTAGTGGTCATCCAATTGGGAGCGATCCTGGCGGTGGTAGTGCTTTACTGGGGGAAGCTTTGGCCGTTTTCATTTAAAAAAGGTCAGCCTCATGTAAAAATAAAGACCTTTCAGCTGTGGTTCAAGGTCATCGTGGCCACGCTTCCGGCTATGATCATTGGCTTGCCATTTAACGATATCATGGAGGAGAAGTTTTCCAACTGGAAGGTGGTTTCCATAGCGCTGATCGTCTACGGCGTGATTTTCATTCTTTTGGAAAACCGCAATAAACATCGGAGACCTACGACCACGGACCTGGAGCATTTGAGCTATAAGACCGCGCTGGGGATTGGGTGTTTTCAGGTGCTGTCTCTGATTCCGGGCACTTCGAGATCCGGCTCCACGATTATCGGCGGCATGCTTTTGGGGACCTCCCGCGAGGTGGTTGCGGAGTTTACCTTCTTTTTGGCGATTCCGGTGATGTTCGGAGCCAGTTTTCTGCGGCTGCTGAAGTTCGGATTCGCGTTTACGGGGTTGGAGCTGACCATTCTTCTGGTGGGAATGGTGGTGGCGTTTTTTGTTTCTATCGTGGCCATCAAATTCCTCATGAGTTATATCAAGAAAAACGATTTCAAGGTATTCGGTTATTACCGGATCATTTTAGGCGCTCTGGTGATCGGATATTTCCTTCTGGCCAGATAAAAGGCGGAGGGCTTCGACCGCTGGAGACGAAGCGATGAAAAACCGGCAGGACCGGCCAACGGAACAAAAATCGAGAGGATGCGGACGAAAAGGTTCGCGTCCTTTTTTATGCCGGCCGCAATGGGTGGGGATTTCCGAAGCGATGGCTCGGTTTGCGGAGAAGCTGTATGGCTGAATCATTTCTCAATCAATGCGTTTCACCACGCGGCAGGGGTTACCCACCGCGACTACGCCGGAGGGGATATCCTCGGTAACCACACTGCCCGCGCCGATGACGGAGTTGTCGCCGATGACCACTCCGGGCAGGACCGTAACACCGCCTCCGATCCACACGTTATTTCCGATGGTGATGGGCTTGGCGTACTCCAGGCCCTGATTGCGCCGTGTCACGTCCAGAGGGTGGGAAGCCGCGTAAAAGCCGCAGTTGGGAGCGATAAAAACGTGGTCGCCGAAGGTGACCTTCGCGGCGTCGAGAATGATACAATTGTAATTGGCGTAGAAGTCCTCACCTATCTCGATATTGTAACCGTAGTCGCAGTGAAAGGGCGGAATGATTTCCAAGCGTTCTCCGGTTTTTCCTAAAATTTCTCCCAACAGCTTCCGGCGCTGATCGGTCCGGCCGGGAGGCAGATTGTTATAGTCGAAACAGAGGTTGGCGCAAGCCAGCCGTTCCGCAATCAGAGCTTCGTCGTGATTTGGGTCGTAAGGGATTCCCCGGGCGGCCTTTTCTTTTTCCGTCATGATTTTCATCGGTGATTTCTCCTATTTTCAGGCTTTTTTCTATTATCATAACTCAATGTCGCCCGGTTGTCATTGGCTCTTAATAATTTGGTAAGAATCTGTCACTTTGTTCGTAATAATTCCCGTCTATACTAGTAAATGAACCGAGGGGACGAGTTCCAAAAGGGGATTGGGGAAATGTCTTGAGGGAGATCGCCGAACAGTGTGACGGTCTCCCGGTTCCGAAATCATACATGAGATAAAGAAGAGCGGATTGGGGGATATAAATATGAACGTTTTGATTCTGACAGGGAAATTTGGGATGGGGCACATGTCGGCGGCTCGGACGCTGGCAGCGGAAATCGAACAGAGCCATTTGGCTGCCAATGTGATCATCGAGGATATTTACGAATGGATTTTTCCCGGCTGCTGCGACGTGCTGTACGGAGCATATTCCTCTATGGTAGGCAAAGGCTGCAAGCTTTATAATTTAGCATATAAGAAAACGACCTCTTACGGAAAGTCGGAAAAAAATCGGCGGTCGCCTTTGCAGAAGCATTTTATGAAGGCGCTGTCTCAGGTGCTGGAAGCCAGAAAGCCGGATGTGGTGATCGCTACGTATTCTCTGTGCTCCCAGTTGATGGCCGAGCACAAGAAGGAGACCGGGAGCTCGCTTCCGCTGGTGACTTGCATTACGGATGTAACCACTCACAGCGTTTGGACGAACTGTCAGACTGATTTGTATCTGGTGGCCAGTGAGAGCACCAAGGCGAGCTTAGTTGCCAATGGGATTCCGGCGGAGCGGATCAAAATCAGCGGAATCCCGGTGCGGGGAGAATTCCGGTGCGCAGGGGAGCGTCGGGCTGACCGGGTGGAAGCCGCGAAAGCCGGTCGGGAAATGGGCGATGGAAACAAGCATCTGCTGATTATGGGAGGGGGATTGGGGCTCCTTCCCGAAAACACACACTTTTACGAAGAGCTGGACCAGGTGGAGGGGCTGAGCACCACGGTCATCACGGGGAAGAATCGGAAGCTCTACGTGAAGCTTTCGGGCCGATTCAAGAATATCAACGTGCTGGGATTCACCGACGAGGTGGATCGTTACATGCGGGAAGCGGACTTGATCATTTCAAAGCCGGGCGGGATCACGTTGTTTGAAGCCATCCATTCGGGCGTTCCCATGCTGGTGTTCCGTCCGTTTCTGGAACAGGAAATCAAGAACGGAGCGTTTATCGAGGAAAACGAATTGGGAATTGTCATCGAGAAGAAGCCGGAAAAATCCGTGGCCGAGATTCGGGAGATTTTAGCGGAAACAGAGCGGCTGTCCCGGATTCGGGAAAATATGAAACGGTTGAGGGACGGGCTGGACGATCAGGCGCTATTGAGCTTTCTGGCCAGGATATCCCGGGGACAGCTGCGGAGCATCCCTTCGGGGGAATGGAGCGGCGGTTCACGGAAGCATTGTGAATGGGAGGCGATTGCATGACACGGTTTTTGAATGATTTCCTGTCGGGGGCGGGAGGATTTTTGTCCGCTCACGGACCGGTAATCGCAGTGGGGGGCATCGCCCTGGCCTTGCTTCTGCTCCTGGGAATGAATGTGATTCCCACCTGCTATCTTAAGTTTATCCGCAGCAGCGAGATGAAGGATGGGAAAAATAATATCATGTTGACCTTTGACGACGGTCCGGACCCGGATTACACCGAACCGCTGCTGGATCTGCTGAAGAAGAATGATGTGAAAGCCACCTTCTTCCTTCTCGCGGAAAAGGCGGAACGGTATCCGGAGATCGTAAACCGCATGCTGGCCGAGGGACACCAGATTGGATTTCACGCGCTGAATCATCAAAATCTATGGTGGATGTCACCATCTAAGACCCGACGGAATTTCCAAGAGGGCCTTTCCGTTTTCCACAGAAGAGGCTGGCCGGTTCAGTGGTATCGGCCGCCGTTCGGCAACATCACACCTTGGGCGTTCTCGGACATGAGGGAAAACGGTCTGGAGCTCCAGCTCTGGAGCGTTATGGCTCAGGACTGGCGGGGAAGCCACACCGCCGAGGTCATTCTGAGAAAGCTGAGGGAGAGAGTCAAAGCGGGATCGGTGATCTGCCTCCACGACAGCGGAGAAGGCGCCGCGGCACCCGGGCAGCCGGAACAGACCATTCGGGCGCTGGAAACCTTCCTGCCTGAGATGAAGAAAAAGGGGTATCAATTCGTACAGCCGCAGAAAAAGGGTTCCGCGGTGGACGGGGAAACGGTATATCACAACGCGCTGAAAAGAATGAGGAACGCTCAATGAAAAAAATAAGGGAAAAGAAAAAACAAATTGGCAGCCTCCTGTTTTTCGGTGTGCTGTTCGGGCTGACCTTTTACTTCCTGTTTAAGGACCACGAGATGACGTCGCTGGGGGCACTGATTCGGCAGGTGAATTGGCAATACCTAGGGGTGGGACTGGCCATCATGTGTCTGTTCTTCTCCTGTGAAGCGGTGAACCTGCGGATCTTGATGAAGTCCTTCGGTTACCGGATGTCCTTCCTGCGGGGAATGAAATACTCGCTGATCGATTTTTACTTCAGCGCGGTGACTCCGGGAGCCTGCGGCGGTCAGCCGGCACAGATTTGCTATATGAAAAAGGATCGGATCGAATTCGGCTCTTCCTCTCTGGCGCTGCTGCTGTTCAATCTGACCTATCACATCGGTGTTCTGCTGATCTGGGCGGGAGCCTTCGCCTACACCTGGTTTGCGCAGGGAAAGATCCTCTTCTCCGATATGGGAGTGCTGAAGTATCTGATGATTTACGGTGTGGCGGCTCAGGCGTTTCTGGTCATCGCCTTTTTCACGGCGGTATTTTCCAAGAAGCTGCTGCCCCGGGTCATTCACCAAGGGGTCGGACTGCTGCATCGAATCCACGTCGTAAAAAATCAGGAGGAGGTGCTGGAAAAGGTAGACACCCAGATCGGGGAATATCAGCGGGGAGCCGCTTATATCAAGGAGAACCCGCTGGTGCTCTGCAAAGTGCTTCTGGTGACCATGCTCCATCTGGCAACGCTGTTTTCCGTGCCGTTCTGGGTATTCAAGGCCTTCGGGCTGACCGGCTTCGGGCTGTTTGAGATCATCGGACTTCAGGCGGCGCTGACGCTGTCGGTGGAATCTTTGCCTCTGCCTGGCGGAATGGGAGCCGCGGAAAACGGCTATCTTCTGATCTACGCGGGGATTTTCGGACCGGGCTTGGTCCTTCCGGCCATGCTGCTGTCCAGAGGACTGAACTACTATGCGCCGTTAGTGGTAGGCGGAATGGTGTCCGCGTTCGCCCAGCTTTCGGGGAAACGCAGGGAACTGAGGGAGCGGGCCGAAAAAGCTCTGAGCGAGAGGGGTGGAAAGGCGCTTCCCTCGGCGGCCGTATCGGGAAGAACGGCGGCCTGAGGTTTGACATAGAAAAGACCGGGACGAAGGATGTCCATAGCATCCGGCGTCCCGGTCTTTTCATATAGGGAAATTCGTTGTTAACATAGTGTTGTCTTGACCGAACTGTGCTCGGAACCGTTTTGTCAATCTGTGTGTTTTTTCGATTTCAACCGTTCCAGCTCCGCCCGTTCCTTGGATTTCAATTCGTTCAGCTCGGCGCGTTCCTTCTCTTCCAGAACCTCAAGCTGAGACGGATCCAGCACTTCTTTTTCCAGCTCACTCTCCAGCTTCTCCGCCTTGGGAAGCAGCGCCGGAAGCAGATTGACCAGTGAGCCGCCCAGGATCAGCAGGATGCCTACTACCATATTTATGGGGATTACGTCGTGCAGGATGAGCATGGCCATCACCGGAGCCAGGGCCGGTTTAAAGAAAAATACCAGCGAGGCGGTGTTGGCCGAGGTTTCCTCCATAGCCATGAAATAAAAGGCGTAGCCGCCGCCGGTGACACCGATGCAGATGTACAGGGCGATCAGGATGGTGGTCGCGGTGTAGCCGCTGAACAAAGGTACGTCGGAGAACACCTCCAGCCCGTGAGAGGACAGGAGAGAGGCAATGGGCCCCAGTTTTCCCAGCAGAATGATCACCAGAAGCTCCAGACTGCCGCAGAGGAAGCTGGCGCAAGTGACGGTGACGCCGCCGAACCGGGCGCACTGCTTTTTCCCCATAACGCCGTACAGTGCGAAGGTGACGGTGGCCACGGCGGTAAACAGCAGGCCGCTCAAGGAGAACTCCACGTGCAGGGGATTGACAATGAAGACGATTCCGATAATCTCCAGCCCCAGAGCGACCAGGTTTCGACGGTAAATCGCCTCTTTGATAAAGAGATAGGCGAAGATCATGACAAAGACCGGGTTGCTGCTGAACAGCACCGCTACTACGGAGGCTTGCGTGTGTTCCACAGCCAGCTGATAGAAGGTCATGCTGATGACGACACCCACCATGCCCAGGAGTGCGAAATACCGCAGACTGGCGGCATCCAGCTTTTCCTTTTTCTTAATGAGGGTGGCTCGGGCGAAGGGGATCAGGAACAGCCCGCCGATCAGAAAGCGTGTCATAGTCATCTGGAGCGGATGAAAGGCTCCGGTCACCAGCTTCAGCGCGATTTCCATGGAGCTGAACAGCAGGGTGGCGAACAAAATATAGAGATAGCCTTTTTTCAAAATGGATAACTTCCTTTCAATATCTAAATCTAACGGTTCCGGGGTTTCTCTAACGGCTCCGGAATTTCATGGATCCGGCGTCGTGGGGCAAGGCACCCGGCATCATGGGGTAAGGGTACCCGGCATCATGGGGCAAGGGTGCCCGGCACCGTGGGGTAAGGCACCCGGCATCGTGGGGCCCCCGTGGGTTCGGGGAAATCAGGCAAACCAGGCAAATTCGGCTTTTATACGCAAAACGGCGATTTTGGTCGAAGAAAATGTTAATTAATGGAAGCACTGTTAGCTCAATAAGCGAAATTCTTCTGATTTGATCACGGTTTCGGCTTTTTAAAGTAAAATTTGAAATTTGATCGAAATATCGGGTTTGTGATCGACCGAATATAACGTTTCCTCTAAAAAGGTCGAAATAGCCGGGGGCGTTCACCTTTGCGGTCCGGACTGCCCGAGTGAATCCTTTTGCCAGTAGTTTATCTGATTCATTCGCATAAGTAAAATGAATCGTACTTATAAAATCCATAACTTTAGGTTATGGATCGAATCGAGCGCTTTGATTGTGACATGAAATCGATCAACTCACTGGCGGCGTGGGACAGGGGATTTCGAGAGGGGGTAATCATACAGATTCGACGGCCGGGGATCGGATCTTTGACGGTGAGCGGAAAGACGGTACCCGCCTGAATCGCCGGTTTTGCAAAGGGCTCCACCGCGATTCCCACGCCCAGGCTGCGCTCAACGAAGGAGACCACCAAGCTGTTGGTCATCAGTTGAAAGCTGGGGTTCAGCTCGATTTCCCGAGAGCGGAAAAACTGTTCGAGATAGTCCCAGGTACAGGTACCGGGGGCCAGGCAAACGATGGGATGCTCCACCAGTTCCTCAAGAGTAAGCGAGCGTTCGGTCAGCTTTTTATCCCGGCTGCCGCAGAGGAAAATATCCTGAATGACACCGATGGATTGTACGGCAACGTCGGAATATTCTTCGGTGGGAGAGTTGACGATGGCCAGATCCACCTGGCCGGTCCGCAGCATTTCCACCGCGTCCGGAGTGGAATACTGGGTTACGTTGAGGCGGATTCCGGGGAAGCGGTCGTGAAACCGTTCCAGATAGGGCAGCAGGTAAAAGTTGAGCACCGTGTCGGTGGCGCCAATCCGCACCTCGCCATTTTCAAGCGTAAGCATTTCGGTGAGCTTCCGTTCGCCTACGTCAAACTGTTCGCAGGCTTGGGAGACGTGCTGAAACAGAACCCGGCCTTCCGGAGTGAGGCGAACTCCGTGCTGTGAGCGGGTAAACAAACGGCAGTCCAAAAGAGCCTCCAGCCGCGAAATACTTTTGCTTACGGCCGGCTGAGACAGAAAAAGCTCCCGGGCGGCCAGGGTGATGCTGCCCAGACGAGCGGTATGATAAAAGACCTTGTAATATTCGTAGTTGATTCTTGTCTCGTTCATAGTCACCATCCTTCGCTGCTTTCTCTTATTCATGTTAGCATGATTCGGGAAGGATGTCAGCAGTTTTGGCTTGTAAAAACCTTTGGTGAATGGTATGATAGCCTCATCGCGGAGTTGTGAGAATTCTCCGCAGGAGCCTGCGCCGACGGCTGGGCTGCAATTGAATAGGAACGATTGGTGAGCAAGGAATAACAGGGAAGTCGGGTGAAATTCCCGCGCAGTCTCCGCTGCTGTAAAGGTGTGCTACGGATCCGTCATGATGTCACTGGGGGAAATTCCCTGGGAAGGCGGCGTGGTCCAATATGCCTGAGCCAGAAGACCGGCTTTGTGTCACGGCGTAGTTTTAGTGTCTTTCGGTGAAGGGGATCCTGTGCGCAAAGTGTTATGACGGCGATGTAGCAATCCCGCTTCTGTTGAGGCGGGATTTTTTGTGATTCCCGGCGGATTTCTTATGAAAACCGAGCCTCCCGAAAGCCAGGATACCGGCGGAGCACCGGGAAAGGAGCGTTAAAAATGGCGGATCTGAAGGAAATGAAAGAAAAAACGAGCAAGGAAAAAGCGGCTTGGGAACGGTTGAATTACATGGAGTATCTGGAAGGCATTCATCCGGCCGATCAGACTGCGCTGGAAGAGGCGAAAAAGTATAATGACGGGCTGTTGAAGCCTTTGGGCAGTTTGGGCAAGCTTGAGGATATCGCCATTCAACTGGCGGGGATTACGGGCAAAATTCACAATTCGGTCGAACGGAAATGCACGGTGGTGATGTGCGCGGACAACGGGATTTGCGCGGAGGGGGTCAGCGGGTCTCCGCAGGCCATCACGCTTCAGCAGTCCAATAACATCGCCAACGGGCTGGGCGGGATCAGCGTCTTATCGGCACATTGCGGTTCGGATGTGAGGGTGGTGGATCTGGGAATCGACGGGGATTATGAGAATGAACGGATCATCGATCGCAGGATCAAACGGGGAACGGACAACTTTGCCAAGGGTCCGGCGATGAGCCGCCAGGAAGCGGAGACCGCCATTGGGGTGGGAATTGAAATGGTTCGCGATCTGGTAAAGGAAGGGTATCAACTGTTGGGGACCGGTGAGATGGGAATCGGAAACACCAGCTCTACCAGCGCCGTGCTCATGGCGATGACCGGCCTATCGGCGGAGGAAGCGGTGGGCAAGGGCGGCGGACTTACGGACGAAGCCTTGGCGCATAAGAAAAAGGTACTGGCGGACGCGATCGCGCTGAACCGGCCCGACGCGGACGATCCGGTGGACGTGATTGCCAAGGTGGGAGGTCTGGACATTGCCGGAATGATGGGCTGCTTCATCGGCGCGGCCTATTACCGAGTACCCATCGTCATCGATGGCGTGATCTCGGCACTTTCGGCGCTGGCAGCCTGTCGGCTGAAGCCGGAAATTAAGGAGTTCCTCATCCCCTCCCACTGTTCTCAGGAGCCGGCGTACTTGCTGATCATGAAGGAATTGGGACTGGAACCCATGCTGCTTTTGAACATGAGACTGGGCGAAGGCAGCGGCTGTGCGCTGGAATATTTCGTGGTATCGGCGGCCTGTGCCATGATGAACAACATGGGTTCGTTTCAACAGGTTTCCATGGATGAAACTTACCGAATCGACATCCGCGAGGAAGCGGAAGAAAAATAGGAGGCAGGGATGTCGGAGATTATTTTACTCACCGGAGGCGCCAGAAGCGGAAAAAGCGAGATGGCGGAACGGCTGGCCATGGAGCGGAACCGCCAGGGCGTGCTGTATGTGGCTACCGCCGCGGTTTGTGACGACGAGATGGCGGACCGAGTCAAGAAGCATCGGGAACGCCGGCCCGCGGATTGGCGGACCCTGGAACAGTTCTGGAATTTCGATCAGCTGCCGTCCAATCCGGATTTTGTCCGGTCAGGGGTGCTTCTCTTGGACTGCTTGGGCTTCATGCTGAACAACATCATGTATGAAAGCGGCGTGGACTATCAGGTTTGCGCCATCGAGGATATGGAGAGGGTGGAACGGAGGATGTGCCGGGAGCTGGAGGTCCTCTGTCAGCTGATCCGGGAAACGGACAAAACGCTGATCGCCGTCACCAACGAGGTGGGGATGGGTCTGGTTCCGCCGGATCGTTCCAGCCGCTATTATCGAGACATCCTGGGACGGGGAAATCGAACGGTAGCTGGTCAAGCGGACCAGGTTTATTTCCTGGTGTCCGGCATTCCGATGAAGGTAAAATGAACGAAGGGAAATACCGGTCGGGAAAACGACGGAGAGATCAGACAAAAAGATGCGAAAGAATGAGATCGGAGTAAGCTTATCATGAAAACAATTTGGCTGGTATTAGCCTTTTTCACCAGGCTGCCGGTACCGCGGACGGAGTATACTGACGAGAGATATTCCAGAGGCGCGAAGCTGGTTCCCCTGGTGGGCTTTGTCATCGGCGCGATTCTGTACGCGCTGTCGTTTTTTCATTTGATTTTCGATTCGGCCGTGACGGCGCTGATTCTGCTGTCCGGGTATATCGTGGTGACGGGCGGACTGCACCTGGATGGGTTTGCGGATACCTGTGATGGGATTTTCAGCGGGCGGAGCCGGGAACGGATCTTGGAGATTATGCGTGACAGCCGGGTAGGCAGCTACGGCGTGCTGGCCATGCTGTTTTTTGTGGCTTTTTATATGGTGATGTATCAGCGGATCCCCTGCACCGCATTGATTTTGCTTCCTGTGGTGGGGAAAAGCGCGCCGGCCATTTCCGCGGCCTGCGCGCCTTATGTAAGGCCGGAGGGCCTGGGAAAGGTTTTCTGTGACAGCGTGGGAGGGCCGGAGATTTTGATTGCCCTGGCGGCGCCCGTCGCAGGGGCGCTGCTGCTGGACCCTTGGTATCTGATTGCCGTGGGGACCGGCCTGCTCTCCGTGGTGATCACCTCCTTTCGCTTGAAAAAGAAAATCGGGGGAATCACCGGAGACACTCTGGGCATGGCCTGCGAGGTGTCGCAAATGACCTTTGTGTTTACCGTATACGCGGTGGGTGCGATTTCCACGGCCGGCGGATTCGTCTGGTCATAGCAGGGTCACAGCGGAGCGGTCTCGGGCGGTCTCAGGAGGTCTCAGCACATCATGCTGTTCAGCAGCTCCAGCCAATTGTCGCTCTGCCAGGACATGACGTATTCTTCTTCCCGGGTGGCTTCGTCCACCCGGGTTTCTTCGATTCCAAAGCCCCATCGATCGTAAAAGGCCACGGCCTTTTTATTTTTTGCGTCAACGTTGAGCGACAGGCTGTCACAGCGGCTCTGAGCCTGTTTGATCAGAGCGCTTCCCACCCCCTGTCCTTGATGACTTGCGGCCACGAACAGAGCGCCGATGAAGCTGTCGTCCAGCAGGCTGATAAAGCCTAGGATTTCATCGTCCTGTTCATATACAAAGGTGGTGGAGGCTGGAATGTAACGAGTCCGGACCAGTGCCAGATTGCGCGCCCAATAGGATGCCGGAATAAAATCGTGCGCCTTGATGTTGCTGTCCAGCCATATGGCCATGATCGCGTCCAAATCCGTGCGTTTGTACTCTCTTATCATCATGAGTTCCCTCCGAAAAAAATTTTCTTTTCTAATGTAAATTATTTTTGTTGTTATACCATGTCCTTAGGACTTTAAGGACATGATTCAATGATACCATATCTTTCGATCTCCGAGACGCTTCTTTTTTCTAACCTTACTCACTATTTTTGTTAAAAAGACGAGATAGAAATAACGTCTTCGG